>NZ_JBBEGC010000024.1:0-84649 GCF_037401995.1 Saccharothrix sp. CCNWYY140 | reverse complement strand
GAAAGTGTGGTAGCCCTTCGGGCAGGCCATACGGGGATGACGGAAGAAGCCCAAGTTGGGAGGTCTGCTGCGCGAGCCCTTCGAAAAGCGCGACCTGCGGGCGCAGGCACGTGCTGCGGGGGTGTGAGCACGTGCCTGCCGTTGGCTTAGACCAGCCATACCGCCGTGTCGGGGGGTAGTTGGGGGCCGTCCATTGGGCCGCTGGCCAGCAGGATCTCCCCTGGCGGCAATGGCACTGGGCCGCCTGAGGTGTTCAGGGCGCAGATCAGGCCGCCGCCCTTGCGGCGGAAGGCGAAGCAGCCGGCTGGGGCGCCGTACCACTCGACTTCGGTGCCGCTGATTGCCGGGTGGGACTTCCTCAGTTCCAGTGCGTGGCGGTACAGGGACAGCATCGAGTCCGGGTCTTCCAGTTGGGACTCTGCGGTCAAGTCGCCCCACTCGTTTGGTTGGGGTAGCCACGTGCTTGCGCCTGTCGTGAAGCCGTACGGCGGCATGGCGCCTTCCCAGGGCAACGGGACTCGGCTGCCGTCTCGGCCGCGTTCCGTGTGTCCTGAGCGCAGCCAGGTCGGGTCCTGGAGGGCCCAGTCCGGGAGTTCGACGTTGGGTAGGCCCAGTTCCTCGCCGTTGTAGAGGTAGACCACGCCGGGGAGTGCCAGCTCCACCAAGGCCATTGCCCTGGCCCGCTTGGTGCCCAGTGCGCCATCTCCGTAACGGGTCACGTGGCGGGGGACGTCGTGGTTGGACAGGGTCCACGTGGGGGGCGTTTCGTAGGGCTGTACGGCGGCCAGGGAGTGTTCGATCGCTGCTCGTACCGCGTCCGCGTCGAAGGGGGCCTCTACCAGGCGGAAGTTGAAGCCCAGGTGGAGTTCGTCGGGGCGGATGTAGCGGGCGAAGCGTTCATCGTCCTTGACCCAGATCTCGCCGACGGCCATGCGGCCCGGGTACTCCTCTAGGACCTTGCGGATCAACCTGTGCACGTCGTGCACGGCGTCGTTGTCGAACCTCGGGTCCAGGGCGTTGTCGTGCATCACGCCGGAGCCCTGGGCTGCCCTTGGGTCCATGTTCGGCAAGCCGTAGGGCTTGGCCATGCCGTGTGCCACGTCGATGCGGAAGCCGTCCACACCGCGGTCCAGCCAGAACCTCAGGGTTCGGGCCAGGTCCGCGGGCACCTCCGGGTGCTCCCAGTTCAGGTCGGGCTGCTCCGGGGCGAACAGGTGCAGGTACCACTGCCCGTCCGCGACCCGGGTCCACGCCGAGCCGCCGAAGACGCTGGTCCAGTTGTTCGGGGGCTGGGAGCCGTCGAAGCCCTGGCCGTCACGGAAGAAGTACCGGTCCCGTTCCGGGCTGCCCGGGCCGGCCCGCAGGGCCGCCTGGAACCACGCGTGGCGGTCGCTGGTGTGGTTGGGCACGAGGTCGACGGTGACCCGGATGTTGTGCTCGTGCGCCTCGGCCACCAAGCGGTCGAACGCGGCCAGGTCGCCGAACAGCGGGTCGACGTCCCGGGGATCGGCCACGTCGTAGCCGTGGTCGGCCATCGGGGAGGTGTAGAAGGGCGTCAGCCACAGGGCGTCGACGCCGAGCAGTTCCAGGTAACCCAGCCGGGAGCGGATGCCCTCCAGGTCACCCACGCCGTCGCCGTCGGAGTCGGCGAACGAGCGCACGTAGACCTGGTAGAAGACGGCGTCGCGCCACCAGGCGGACTCGTCGGCGATCTCTGGTTGGAGGTCGGAGGATCGTCGCACGAGGTGTCATCCTGCCACCCGCCGCGCCCTCACCCGCCCCCGTTCGGGTGATGACCGCGCTGGGTGACGATCACACCCAGGCGTTCATGAGGCTGTTCGCGGCCATGTCCAGGTACGCCCACAGCTGGTCGCGGTGCTGCGGCGACAGGTCGGCCTCGTCCACCGCGACCCTCATGCACCGCAGCCACGCGTCCCGCTCCACGGGACCGATCACGAACGGGGCGTGCCGCATCCGCAGCCGCGGGTGGCCCCGCTGGTCGGAGTAGGTGTGCGGGCCGCCCCAGTACTGCATGAGGAACAGGCGGAAGCGCTCCTCGGCGGGGCCGAGGTCCTCCTCCGGGTACAGCGGGCGCAGCACCGGGTCGTCGGCGACCAGCTCGTAGAAGCGCGCGACGATCTTGTGGAACGTCTCGTACCCGCCCACGGCCTCGTAGAAGTTCTCGCTACTGGTCACGCTTCCATCCTGCCTCACCTCACGCCTTGAGGGAGATACCGGCGTCCTCCAGGGCGGGCATCAGCTTGGCCCGCAGCGCTCGCTGCACGGCCCACTGCCTGCCCGGCCGGACCTTCACCGTCACCCGCATGGTGATGCCCTCGGGCGTCACCTTCTCCACGCCCAGGACCTGCGGCTTGTCGATGGTGTCCTTCTCCAGCGACTCCTCCGCCACGGCCTCCAGGGCCGCCGTCGTCAGCACCTCCGACGCCGACGCCAGGTTGGCCCCGTACGCCAGCGGCAGGTCCACCACGGCCACCGCGAAGCCCTGCGAGGAGTTGCCGACGCGCAGGATCTCGCCGTTGCGGACGTACCAGACGGTGCCGTTGGTGTCGCGGATCGTGGTGATGCGCAAGCCCACCGACTCGACCGTGCCGGTCGCCGGACCCAGGTCCACGACGTCGCCGACGCCGTACTGGTCCTCCAACATCATGAACATGCCGGACAGGAAGTCCTTGACCAGGTTCTGCGCGCCGAAACCGATGGCGACGCCGAGGATGCCGGCGGAGGTCAGGATCGGCGCCACGTTCATGCCCAGCTCGGTGAGGACCTGGATGAACGCGATGCCGAACACCACGATCGTGGTGACCGACTTGAGGACCGAGCCGATGGTCTTGGCGCGCTGCTCCCGCCGCTCGGACACGAGCCCGTTGAGGGCCTGGGGGGCGCGTTCGCGCAGCGGCTTGAGCAGCTTGGGCTTGCGGCCCTCCGACGAGCCCCGGGTGAGCCGATCGATCAGCCGCCGCAGCAGGAAGCGGACGACGACCGCGATGAGCACCGTGAGCGCGATCCGCAGCGCCCCTTGGGCGATGATCGGGCCGTTCACCACCCACCAGTCGACGGCCAGCGTCGACCCGACGTCCACCGACAGAACCACCGGCTCATTCCTCCTCTGAACTACCTCGGACTACCTCGGGGCGAACTCCAGCCCGGTCGCACCGGCCAGGAAGGTCAACTGGTCCACGGCGAGGCCGAGCGACCGGCTCACCGATCGGCCCGCGTGCCCCACCTCGGTCTCCCGGCGCAGGAGCACGGGGTGCTTGGTCGGATCGCTCGCCGTCGCGTGCTGGAGCGCGGCGCACATCTTCCGGGCGTGGTTGGGGTCCACGCGGCTGTCCGACTCGAACACCGTGAACAGCACCGAAGGGTACTCAACGTCCGGCCGCACGCGGTGGTACGGGGAGTAGGACAGCAGCCACGCGAGCTCCTCGGGGACCGCCGCGCTGCCGTACTCCTCCGCCCACAGCCGCCCGAGCAGGAAGTTCTCGTACCGCACCATGTCCAGCAGTGGCGCTGAGCACACGACGGCCGCGTACAGCTCGGGCCGCTGGGTCAGCGCCGCGCCCACGAGCAGTCCGCCGTTGGAACCGCCCATGATCGCCAGCTGCTGCGGCGAGGTCCACCCGTCGGCGACGAGCTTGAGCGCCGCCGCGTGGAAGTCGTCGAACACGTTCTGCTTGCGCTCGCGCATGCCGGCCCGGTGCCACTCCTCGCCCTCCTCGTCGCCGCCGCGCAGCGAGGGCAGCGCCCACACGCCGCCCGCTTCGACCCACGCCAGCGCCGTGGCCCGGTAGCCGGGTCCCTGGCCGACCGCGAAGCCGCCGTAGCCGGTGAGCAGGGCGGGCCTGGGCAGGTCGGGCTCCGCCTGACCGGACACGACGAACATCCGCACGGTGGTGCCGTCGAGCGAGGTGTACTCGACCTGCCGGGTGGTCAGCTCGGGCAGCTCGACCGCGCCCGGCGCCGCCGCGTGCAGGACGGTCTCCCCGGTCGACTTCGAGAACCGGTACACCGACAGCGGGGTCACGAAGTCTGACCAGCCGAACCACAGGACGTCCCGGTCGACGTCCGTCCGATCGTCCACAGTGGACCAGCCGTGCAGGGAGCCGGTGCCGGGCAACGGGATCTCGCCCAGCCACGTGCCGTCCGGGTCGTGCAGGTGCAGCTCGGACACCGCGTGCCGGGTGCGCAGCAGCACCAGCGACCCGTCCAGCCAGGTCACGCCGTCCAGCACGGAGTCCGGCTGCTCGGGCACCAGCTCGGTCCACTCGGTCGGCCGCTCCGGGGAGGCCACGCACAGCCGGAAGCGCGGGGCGTCGAGGCTGGTGCGCAGGTAGAGCCGGTCGCCCTCGACCCACGCCGAGCACTGCGCGCCCGCGTCGGCCGAGATCACCTCGCGCAGCTCGCCGTCGCCGTGCAGGTCGGCGATCCACACCGAGTCCCGCCGGACCGTGCCGGGCGCGCCGTTGACGACCAGCCACCGCCCGTCGTCGGTGAGCGACAGGCCGTAGTAGTAGGTGTGGTCCAGGCCGTCGCCGTGGACGTTCACGTCCTGCGCGGGGTCGGTGCCGACGCGGTGCCGCCAGACCCGCCGGTGGAACTGCCGCTCGTCCTCCGGGACCAGCTCGGGATCGACGCGGCGCACGTAGAAGAACTCCTCGCCGCCGGGCAGCCAGCCGACGGGGGAGTAGCGGCACCGGTCGATCGGTCCCTCGACCAGCTCGCCGGTGGCCACGTCCAGGACGTGCAGCAGGGAGTGCTCGTCGCCGCCGACGGAGACCTGGTAGGCCAGCCGCGTGCCCTCCAGGGAGGGTGACCAGCGGTCCAGGGTCGTGCGGCCGGACGGGTCCAGCGTGGTGACGTCGAGCAGCACGCGTTCCTCCCCGTTCTCCAGCACGTAGAGGACGGGGAAGTCCTGCTCCGGCCCGCGCCGGGTGTAGAACGCCCGCCCGGCCCGCCACACCGGCGTGCCCACTGAACCCGTACGCATGAGCTCGGCGAGCCGTTCAGCGAGGGCTTCGCGGCCGGGTTGGGCGTCGAGGTGGGCGCGGGCGAGGGCGTCCTGGGCCGCGGACCACTCGGTCGTGCGCGGGTCGGTCGGGTCCTCCAGCCAGCGGTAGGGGTCGGGCACCGGGTGCCCGTGCAGCCGTTCGACCAGGTCGAGGCGCTCCGCGGCGGGGTAGGCGATGGTCGCGGGCAGCGCCGCGGGTGAGGGGTGCGTCACCTCGCCGAGGTTAGCGCGGGATGAAAACCATGTGCGATAGCCCCACTCGGGGCCTTCCGCGAGTCGAACGCCGGCCCTCCGCGAGCACGGCCCAGGCACGGCACCAGCCCCGCTCCAGGGCACTTCGGGGCTCCGCCGTTCACCGAAGCTTTGATCTCGGCTCCATGACGCGTCACGTATCACACGTGATTTTTGGGGGTGAAGTGTGGTCTGCTATGGCTGAACCGGTGGAGGTGGTCGCGTGCCAGACCGACAACCCACCCCGATCGGCGCCCTGGTGAACGCCGGGATCGCGTCGTTGGCCCCGTCCGGCCAAAAACAGGCGGCAGTCGTGCACGCCGTGGTCGACGGGGAAGGGGCCGGTCCGGCGCCCAAGACCTTCCCCTGGGGAAGACGCAAGGTCCTGCTGCTCAACGCCACCTTCGAGCCCCTGACCGCGCTGCCGCTGCGGCGCGCGGTGGTGCTGGTGGTGTGCGGCAAGGCGGAGGTGGTGCACGGCGACCCGGCGGGCGCCGTCGTCCATTCCTCCACGTCCGAGGTCGTCGTACCGTCAGTGATCAGGTTGAGCAACTACGTGCGCGTGCCGTACCGGGGGCGGGTGCCCCTCACGCGGGCCGGTCTCATGCACCGCGACCGGTACCGCTGCGCGTACTGCGGCGGACGCGCCGAGACGATCGACCACGTGGTGCCCCGCAGTCGTGGTGGGGCGCACTCGTGGACCAACTGCGTGGCCTGTTGCGCCAAGTGCAACCACCGCAAGGCCGACAAGCTGCTGTCCGAACTGGGCTGGCGGCTCCGGGTCGTGCCGGCCGCGCCGCGCGGGCCGCACTGGCGGCTGCTGGCGGGCGTGACCGAGGCCGATCCGCTGTGGCTGCCCTACCTGGGCGAGCCGGCGGCGTAGTCCGGGGTCGGGTCAGGCGGCGAGGCCCAGGTCGTCCTGGGTGGCGGTGATGCGGACGCTGTCGCGCGCCGTGATGCGCACCGAGTCCCGCGCGGTGATCCGGACCGAGTCCCGAGCCGTGATGCGCACGCTGTCCCGTGCGGTGATGCGGACGCTGTCGCGGGCGGTGATCCGGACGGAGTCCCGTGCGGTGATCCGGACGCTGTCCCGGGCCGTGATCCGCACCGAGGCGGTGATCCGGACGCTGTCCCGAGCCGTGATGCGCACCGAGTCGAGCAGCGCGGTGATCCGCACGGAGTCCCGCGCCGTGATCCGAACCGAGTCCCGCGCCGTAATCCGAACGGAGTCCCGCGAGGTGATGCGAACGGAGTCCCGCCCGGTGATGCGCACCGACTTGGAGGTCACGCTGGGGAGCTGAACAGGCGTAACCGACTCGTCCATTTGGGTGTACGACGAAAGGGTGAGGGCGGCAACCTGGGCGCGGCTCGTGGTGTACATGTCGTGTCCTCCGAGACTCATCGGGCGGGAATTAGTATCCGGAAACGGATGCGCAAGACCCGTACAGGTGAAAAGCTAGAAGCCGAGTGGGCGGAGGACAAGACGCCAAACCGGCCGCCATTCGCCTCCTTCCGGGCGAAGTCCGGACGGGTGTACTCACTGCGACAGTAGAACCGTTCGGTTACTACGTTCCGCCACTGTGGACACCGTGCGTAACGTGAGGTCTGGTCAAGAGTCGTCCAGATCACAGACGGGTCAGCGCGCGTGGAACGGTCGATCGGTGTCCAGGGCGTCCACACGCCGGCGTTCCGCCTGCTGACGGGCGCGTGGGTCACCTCCCTGGTCGGTGACGGGGTCCGCACCGTCGCCCTCCCGCTCTACACCGCGGTGAGCACGCGCAGCCCCCTCGCAGCGTCCGCGGTGGCCGTCTCCGTGGTGCTCCCGTGGCTGGTGGTGGCCCTCCCGGCGGGTGTCCTGGTGGACCGGTGGCGGCCACGGCTCGTGGTCGCGGTCGCCCACGCCTTCCGAGCTCTGGTAACGGGGCTTCTGGCGTGGGCCGTGTTCACGGACAGGGCCGAGGTCGCGGTGCTGTGCGCGATCGGGTTCCTGCTCACCAGTGCGGAGACGTTCGCCGACAGCGCGTCGCAGGTGCTGCTCGTGGAGTTGGCCGGGTCCGCCGACCTGGAGGCCGCCAACAGCCGGTTCGTGACCGCTGAGACCGTCGGCATGGACCTGGTCGGCCCGCTCGCGGCCAGCCTGCTGTTCTGGTGGCACCCGGCCGCGTGCTTCGCCCTGGACGCGCTCACGTTCGTGGTGGCCGGGGCGCTCGTGGCACGGGTGCCAGAGGTGGCGCGGCACGAGCGGCGGTCCGGGTCGTTGCGCGGGCAGCTCACCGAGGGCGTGGCGTTCCTGTTCCGCGACCCCGGCCTGCGGGTGCTGGTGCTCGCGGTGGGCATCTCGGCGGTGTGCGCGGCGGCGGTCAACGCGATGCTGGCGCTGTACTCGATCACCGTGCTGGGGCTGCCCGAGGCGTGGGTGCCGTGGCTGGTGGTGGTGATGTCGCTGGGCGCGCTGTCGGGGGCGCGGCTGAGCCCGCGGCTGGCGGCCCGGCTGGGCGGCGCCCCGGTCATGGTGGGCGCGCTGGCGTTGCTCGGGGTGGCGTTCGCGGTGTTCGGCGGGGTGCCTTGGGTGCCCGTGGCGGTCCTGGCGGCGTTCTGCTTCGGGCTCGCGTCGGCCGGGTGGAACGTGCTGTCCGCGACCCGGCGGCAGCGGTTGACGCCCGTGCCGATGATGGGTCGGGTGACCAGTGCGTACCGGGTGCTGGCGTGGGGGCTGTCGCCGATCGGGGCCGGTCTGGCCGGTCCGCTGGCCGCCGCGACGAGCCTGGGGACGGTGTACCTGGTGGCGGGCGGGGCGGTCGTGCTGACGGCGGTGGCCGTCGCACGCCCCCTCGCCCGGACGTGACCGGGTCGATCGGTTACCGTAACCGCCGTGACCATCGTGGAGACCGTGCTCGTCTTCGCGCTGATCCCGCTGGCCATCTACGGCGTGATCACGCTACTGACGCTGAGGCCGAAGGCCACCCGCATCCCGCGGTACCGCCCGGGCCAGGAGTGGAACTACGCGCCCGTGTGGTGGAGCGCGAACCCCGCGGGGCTGAACGCTGACCACCACGTCGAGTCGAGCCCGGCGTCGGGCCCGACCGCAAGGGGAGGTGCCCGTGGCAACTGGTAGTCACGTCGCCAAGGTCGACCCTTCCACCCTGCCGGTGGGCGCGGTCGTGACCAACAGCGGGCGGGTGTCCGCGGCGAAGATGTACGAGCCGCACCCGCCCAGCCTGCCGTTCACGCCGGTGCAGCTGGCGAGCCTGGACGAGGCGCTGACCCTGGCCAGCCGCACCACGGGCCTGGACTTCAGCGTGTACCTGGGCGAACTCGGCTCCGACACCCGCGCCCGCGCCGAGGAGCTGCACGCGGGCACCCCGCGCCCGTCCCACGCGGTGCTGGTGGCCGTGTCCCCGGGCGAGCGCGCGGTCGAGATCGTGACCGGCGAGGAGTCCCACCGCCGCCTCGCGGACCGCGGCGCCAAGCTCGCGGTGATGAGCATGGTGGCCTCCTTCAAGGAGGGCGACATCGCCGGCGGCCTGCTCAGCGGCCTCCGCATGCTCACCGACCAGGCCGGCAGCGCTCCGCGCTCCTGAACCGACTCGCACGAAGGCCGCGCCCCCGCTCCGGGGGCGCGGCCTTCGTCGTCTCACAGGTCGAGCACGACCCGCAACGCGGCATCGACCTCGGTCATCTCGTGCAGCAAGAGCCGCCCGACGAGGTCGCCGAGTCGCTGTGGGTCGACGGCGGCCGTCTGCTCCACCAAGACCCTGGTCCGTTGCCCGTTCACCTCGACCTCGGGCCGGAACGACGCCGCTCGGGCGGAGGCGGACGTCGGCGCCACCAGCCACGTGCTCAACGGCAACGCACTCGATTGCACCACCACCGCGTACCGGGCACCCTGCTGTTCATGGCCGCGAGCGTCCCTGGGTGCACGCAGCCGGTAGACCTCACCACGCACGCAGGGACTCCATGTCGGTCAGCACCGCACGCGCCTCGGCGGTGTCGGAGGCGTCAGCGGCCAGCGCCAGAGCCTCTTCGCGCAACTGCTCCTCCCGCCGCACCCGGGCGGCCAGCAGCAACGCCTCGCGGATCGCGGCGGAAGCACTCTGCCCACCGGCGGTCAGTTCGTCCAGTGCCCGCTCGGTCTCGGCGTCTGGCCGGAATGTGATCGTGCCCATACGACAGAGTGTACTACGGAATGTAAGACGCGGGTGGCGTCGAGCTGTGCCACCCGCGTCCGAACCCGCTGATCAGGACCGGTCGAACTCCTGGGCCGCCAGGGCGCGCACGATGCCCGCGCGACCCTCCGACACCAAGCGCCGCAGCGCCGGGGGCCGTTCCTCGGCCAGCCAGGTGTCCGCCGCCGCCACCGTCTCCTGCGCGATGGACCACGACGGGAACAGCCCGATCACCATCGACTGCGCCCGCTCCGACGACCGCCGCTCCCACACGTCGGCCACGTCGGCGAAGTAGCGCGCCACGAACGGCTGGAGCAGCTCCTTCTGGCCCGGGTGCTGGATGCCGCCGATGACCGCCTCGCTGACCGCGTTCGGCAGCTCGTCGTCGTTCACCGCGCGGTCCCAGGCCTCTTCCTTCGCCGCCAGGGTCGGGCGCAGGGCGCGGGCGGACTCGGCGCGGCGGCGGCCGGTCGCGGTGGGGTCGCGTTCCTCCTCCGCGGCGATCTCCGGCAGGTCCGCGGCGCCGTGCGCGACCAGCGCGGACAGCAGCCGCCAGCGCAGGTCGGTGTCCACGTCCAGGCCCGGCAGCACGTCGGTGCCCTCGTACCAGCCGCGCAGGACCTCCAGCTGGGCCGCGTCCAGCACCGAACCCGCCAGCGCGTTGACGAACGCCAGCTGGTGGTCCGACCCCGGCTCGGCGGACCGTGCCAACTCCAGCGTCTTCGCCGTGAACCGCCGCCAGCCCTCGTCCCGCCACGACGCGTCCGCGTAGGACGACAGCGCGGTCTGGGCCTGGAGCAGCAGCCGCTGCACCACGCCGACCTCGGTCTCCGCGTGCAGCCCGCCCAGCACCAGGTTGACGAAGTCGCGCGCCTTCAGCTCGGCCTCGCGGGTCATCTCCCACGCCGCCGACCAGCACAGCGTCCGCGGCAGCGGCTCGGCGATGTCGGAGATGTGGTCGATCAGGGACGCCAGCGAGTCGCTGTCCAGCCGCATGGTGCAGTAGGTCAGGTCGTCGTCGTTGACCAGCACGAGCTTGCCGCGCGGCACCCCGACCAGCTCCGGCACCTCGGTGCGCTCGCCGTCCACGTCCAGCTCGACCCGGTGGGTGCGGACCAGCTTCCCGGACTCGTCGGAGTCGTAGACGCCGATCGCCAACCGGTGCGTGCGCAGCTCGCCGGCGCCCGGCCGGGCACCGCCCTGCAACACGGCGAACTCGGTGAACTTCCCGTCCGCGTCCACGGAGAACTTGGGGCGCAGCAGGTTCAGGCCGGTGGTCTCCAGCCACTGCGCGCTCCACCACGACAGGTCCCGCCCGGACGCCTCCTCCAGGGCCGACAGCAGGTCCGCCAGGGTCGCGTTGCCCCACGCGTGCTTGCCGAAGTACACCCGCAGGCCCGCGAGGAAGTTCTCCAGGCCCACGTACGCCACGAGCTGCTTGAGCACCGAGGCGCCCTTGGCGTAGGTGATGCCGTCGAAGTTGACCTCGACCGCCTGGAGGTCCGGGATGTCGGAGGCGACCGGGTGGGTCGAGGGCAGCTGGTCCTGCCGGTACGCCCAGGACTTCTCGATCTTGGCGAACGTCGTCCACGCCTGCCGGTACTCGGTGGCCTCGGCCTGCGCCAGCACCGACGCCCAGGTGGCGAAGGACTCGTTGAGCCACAGGTCGTCCCACCACCGCATGGTGACGAGGTCGCCGAACCACATGTGCGCCATCTCGTGCAGCACGGTCTCCGCGCGCCGCTCGTAGAGGTAGCGCGTGACGCGGCTGCGGAAGACGTAGTCCTCCAGGAAGGTCACGCAGCCGGCGTTCTCCATCGCGCCCGCGTTGAACTCCGGCACGAAGCACTGGTCGTACTTGCCGAACGGGTACTTGACCCCGAACGCCTTGTGGTAGAAGCCGAAACCCTGCTTGGTCTCGGTGAACAGCCGCTCGGCGTCCATGTGCTCGGCCAGCGAGGCGCGGCAGTAGATGCCCAGCGGGATCGTGGTCTCGCCGTCGGTGTATTCGTCGCGCCACTCGGCGTAGGGACCCGCGACCAGCGCGACCAGGTAGGTCGACATCGGCTTGGTGGTCTCGAAGACGTGCCGGTCCGCGCCGCCGACGCCGTCCACAGTGGACTCGATCGGCGCGTTGGACATGACCTTCCAGTCCGTCGGCGCGGTGACGGTCATGGTGTAGACGCTCTTGAGGTCCGGCTGGTCGAAGCAGGCGAACATGCGCTTCGCGTCGGCCGTCTCGAACTGCGAGTACAGGTAGACGCCGCCGTCCACCGGGTCGACGAACCGGTGCAGGCCCTCGCCGGTGTTCATGTACCGGCAGTCGGCCTCGACGGTCAGCTCGTTGACCTCCCGCAGGTCGGCCAGCGCGATGCCGTCCTCCTCGCGGTAGCCGGACACGTCCAGCTCGACCCCGTTGAGGACGGCGCGGTGCACGGTGGCGGCCACGATGTCGACCCACGTCGACGCGCCGGGGGTGCGGCTGCGGAAGGCGACCGTCGTGGTCGAGCGGAACACCTCCGAGCCGGGCTTGCCGCCGCCGTCGGTCAGGTCCAGCTCGATCCGGTAGGAGTCGACTTCCAGCAGCGCAGCCCTCTGCTGCGCCTGGTCGCGGGTCAGGTTGGGTGCCGCCACTGGTCACCTCGTCTGCCGACGCCCTCGTCTGCCGGGCGCCGACCTCGTCGGAACGGGGAGAAGTGTCGTGTCGGTGAACACGACAGTCGCATCCAATCACGTGGGACCGGGAGAAGTGGACTGGCGTCCGAGGGAAGACTCCGTCGGGTTCGCGGGTTGGACCTTGCGGACGCCGCCGCGGCGGACCGCCGCACGAGCACTGATGAGGAGACACCCCCATGTCGGCACCCACCAAGGTCGACTTCTACTTCGACCCGGTCTGCCCCTTCGCGTGGATCACGTCCCGGTGGATCCTGGAGGTCGAGAAGCAGCGCGACCTGGACCTGAACTTCCGGGTGATGAGCCTCTCGGTGCTCAACTCGGGTCGGGACGTGGACGCCGGGTACCGCAAGCTGCTGGACAAGGCGTGGGGTCCGGTGCGGGTGGCCATCGCCGCCGCCAAGCACCACGGCGACGAGGTCCTGCGCGACCTGTACACCGCGCTGGGCACCCGCATCCACAACGGGGGCAACTCCGACTACGACGTCGTCGTCAAGCAGGCGCTGGAGGAGGTCGGCCTGCCCGCCGAGCTGGCCGAGGCCGCCCACTCGACCGACTACGACGAGGAGCTCAAGGCCAGCCACCACCGCGGCATGGACCCGGTGGGCGAGGACGTCGGCACGCCGACCATCCACATCGACGGCGTGGCGTTCTTCGGCCCGGTGCTGACCGCCATCCCGCGCGGCGAGGACGCCCTGAAGCTGTTCGACGGCGCCGTGGCGCTGGCGAGCTTCCCGAAGTTCTTCGAGCTCAAGCGCACCCGGACCGGGGACCTGGACTTCTCCTGACCCGGCCGATGTGACACTCTGGGGCAGAAATCGCCTCAGAGTGTCACAGGAGCGTCATGATCGAGGTCGTGAACCCGGCCACCGAAGAGGTCGTCGGCACCGTCCGCCCCGGCACCCCGGACGACGTGGACAAGGCCGTGACCAGGGCATCCGCCGCTTTCGAGGAGTGGTCGGGGACTCCGGTCGAGGAGCGCGCGAAGCTCGTGCGGCGGATCGCCGACGAGCTGGAGGCGCGGGCCGACGAGCTGGCCTCGACCATGACCACCGAGATGGGCACGCCCATCACGTTCGCCCGGAAGGTGCAGGTCCCCAACCCGATCGGGATCGCGCGGGGCGTGGCCGACGCGCTGGACGACGGCTACTTCGCGGGCGAGGAGATCGGCAACTCGCTGGTGCTGCGCGAGCCGGTCGGCGTGGTCGGCGCGATCACGCCGTGGAACTTCCCGCTCCAGCAGATGGTCGCCAAGGTCGTGCCGGCGCTGGCCGCGGGCAGCGCGGTCGTGCTCAAGCCGAGCGAGCTGGCGCCGTTCACCGCGGACCTGCTGGCCGAGGTGCTGCGCGCGGCGGGCGTGCCGGACGGCGTGTTCTCGCTGGTCCACGGCACTGGGCCGGTGGTGGGCGAGGCGCTGGCCGCGCACCCGCTGGTGGACATGGTGTCGTTCACCGGGTCCACGCGGGCCGGTCGGCGGGTCGCCGCCCTGGCCGCCGAGACGGTCAAGCGGGTGGCGCTGGAACTGGGCGGCAAGTCCGCCAACCTCGTGCTCGACGACGCCGACCTGGGCCGCGCGGTGAAGATCGGCGTGGCCAACGCGTTCATGAACAACGGCCAGGCGTGCAGCGCGTGGACCCGGCTGCTGGTGCCCGCCTCGCGGCACGACGAGGCCGTGGCGATCGCCGCCGCCGCTGCCGCCAAGTACGAGCCGGGTGCCCCGGCGCTGGCCACCACCCGCCTCGGTCCGGCGGTGTCGGCCGCCCAGCGCGACCGGGTCGTCGGCTACATCCGGCGCGGTGTCGAGGAGGGCGCGACCCTGGCCCAGGGCGGTCCTTCCGCGCCCACCTCACGCGGCTTCTACGTGACGCCGACGGTGTTCGGCGGGGTCACGCCGGACATGGCGATCGCGCAGGAGGAGATCTTCGGGCCGGTCCTGTCGGTCATGCCGTACGCCGACGAGGACGACGCCGTGCGGATCGCGAACAGCACCGTCTACGGCCTGGGCGGCGCGGTGTTCTCCGCCGACACCGACCGCGCGCTGGCCGTGGCCAAGCGTTTGCGCACCGGTCAGGTGGACGTCAACGGGGCCGCGTTCAACACCAGCGCGCCCTTCGGCGGCTACCGGCAGTCCGGCAACGGGCGCGAGTTCGGGCGGTTCGGGCTGGACGAGTTCACCGAGGTCAAGTCCGTCCAGCGGTGATGTGTCGATCGGGGTCCGGCGGGTTGGGACGGCCCGCGGTGGACCCCGATGACAGCCCCCCTTCGGCCGTGCGCCGGGCAGAGCGCTGGGGAGAGCCAGTCACCGGGTGCACGACCGTGCGTTGTCCTCGGGAGAGGAACGCCCACCACTCTCCCGTCCCGGCACGCCGGTCGGTACCCGGGAACTCCGCAGTCCTCGACCCGGGGGGTTCCCCTAAGCTCCGGGGTCGGCCTCCTGGGAGGCGGTGGGGGGACGATGACGACAGGACGGACGCGGACCGGACTGCCCGCACCCGTGACCGAGCTGGTCGGCCGGGACGCGCTGGTCGCGGAGACCGCCGACCACCTGCTCGGCCCGGACCGCGTGGTGACGCTGGCCGGTCCGGGCGGTGTCGGCAAGACCGTGCTCGCGCTGGAGGTGGCCCGCCGGCACCGCGACCGGCACGACGGCGACGTGGCGGTGGCCCGGCTGGGTGACGCGACCCGGGCCGAGGAGCTGCACCGGGCGGTCGTGCACGCGGTGGGCATCACCGACCAGTCCAGCGCGGACCCGGTGGACGTGCTGGTCGACCACCTCCGGGACCGCGAGCTGTTGCTGGTGCTGGACAACTGCGAGCACCTGGCCGAGGCGGCGGGCGACCTGTGCGCGGTGCTGCTGGAGGAGGCGCCGGCCGTGCGCGTGCTGGCCACCAGCCGCCACCACCTGGGCATCGCGGGGGAGCGGACCGTGGTCGTGCCGCCGCTGTCGCTCGACGGCGGGGCCGACTCCGACGCCATGCGCCTGCTGCTGCGTCGGGCCGAGACCGCCGGCCACCACGTCACCCCCTCGGGCGACCGGGCCGCGCTGGCCGAGCTGGTCGAGTGGTCCAGCGGGCTGCCGCTGGTGCTGGAGCTGATCGCGGTGCGGCTGGGCGGCGGCATGTCCCCGCGGGACGTCCTGGACCGCCTGGACGGGGGTCGCCTGCTCACCACCCGGACCCGCCGCGTCCGCAGCCACCACCGCACGCTGGAGCAGACCCTCGACTGGTCCTACGCCCTGTGCTCACCCGAGCAGCAGCGGCTGCTGGCGCGCATCTCCGTGTTCGCGGGCGGGTTCTCGCTGCACGCCGTGGAGGAGGTCTGCTCCGGCGACGGCATGGCCCGGCACGACGTGGTGGACCTGCTGGCGGACCTGGTGGCGAAGTCCCTGGTCAACGCGGGCCGCGACGGCCGCTACCACCAACTCCAGCCGATCCGCGAACACGGTCGCCGCCGCCTGGCCGGCCTGGGCGAGCAGGACCACGTCCGCGACGCCCACAGCAGGTACTTCCGCGCTCTCGCCGCCCGCTACGCCGCCGACTGGTACTCGCCGGACGAGGTCGCCCTGCTGCGCGCGGCCCACGACGAGATGCCCAACTTCCGCGCCGCCCTCAACCACTGCACCACCAGCCCCGACCGCGCCGAACTGGGCCTGGGCCTGCTGACGGACCTGTCCCGCCTGCGCGTGCAGTTCTTCCACGCCCTGCTCGGCGAGTTCCGCACGTGGCTGTCCACCCTCCTGGACCTGGCGCCGGTCCGCCCGTCCCCCGAGCGCGTCGGCGCGACCGCGGCCCTGGGCTGGATCGCCCTCTGCCAGGGCTCCCAGGGCGCCGCTCTCGCCGCCCTCGCCCACTGCCGCGAACTGGTCGGGCCGGCCGAGGTGGCCCCGGTGGTCTTCCTGGAAGGCGCGTGCGCCACCCTCGCCGCCGACGACCCGCGCGGCATCCACCTGCTGGACCGGGCCGTGGAGCTGGCGGACACCCCGGGCGACCGGGGCCAGTTCAAGCTCATCCGGGCCCTGGCGGCCGGCTTCCACGGCGACGAGGCCGCCGGCACGGCCGCCACCGAGGACTGCCTCGCCGACGCCGAGGCCGCCGGCGCGACCTGGGCGGTGAGCTGGGCCGGGTGGGCGTGCGGCCTGGTCCCGCTCCGGCACGGCGACCCGGCGCAGGCCGTGGCCTGGTTCCGCGAGAGCCTGGAGACCCAGGTCGAGCTGCGGGAGCAGTGGGGCAGCACCTGGTCCTGCGAGGCGATCGCCTGGGCGTTGGCGGCGGTGGCCGAGCGGGACACCTCGGCCTCGGGCGTCCTGGAGTCGACGGCGGAACTGCTGGGCGCGGCCGTGGGCCTCCAGCAGGCGACCGGCGTGTCGATCGGCGGCCTGCTCCCGTTCGGCCGACAACGGGACAAGGCCAAGAACACCGTCGCCGACCTCCTGGGCGACGACCGCTTCCAGGCCGCCTTCAAGCGCGGCACGACCCTCGACCGCGAGTCGGTCCACGAGCTGGCCCTCCGCCCGCCGTTCCGGAGGGCGGCGCTCGCGGACCTGACGACCCGGCAGCGGGAGATCGCCCTGCTGGTCGCCGCCGGCCACGCCAACCACGTCATCGCGGCCCGGCTGCACCTGTCGGTGTCGACGGTGGAGAACCACCTGACCGCGATCTTCACCCGGGCCGGCGTGACCAACCGCGTGGAACTGGCCGCGTGGATCGGCCGCAACACCTGATCAAGCCCGCAGGACGCCGTCCACCAGCCGGGGCACGGCGGTGCTCACGTTGACCTGCGACGCCAGCTCGACGTCCCCCGCGTGACCCGCCGCGACGAGTTCCCGCCCGGACACACAACCGGCCATGACGTCATCCACCGGCGCCCGCGCGAACATCTCGGCCGCGATGCACGCCTCGACCGACGCCGCGCCGTACCCCAGCAGCGACGCCATCACCGCGCCCGCGCCCAGCAGGTCCTCCACCGCCGGCCGCAGCGGGCCGCGGTGGGCGGTCTTCGGGCTGTTGACGTCCACGCCCCACCGCTCGCCCGCCGGCACGACGCCGATCGGTCCGCCCAGCGCCAGCTCCCGGGCCGCGAGCGCCACGGCCCGCGCGTTGCGCAGGCACCCCGCCAGCACCACCGACCCGGTCGCCGCGGCCAGGTCGCACAGCGTGGCGCCGTTCGGGGACGGCAGTTCCAGCAGCGTGCCGGCCGGGATCTCCACCAGCGACGACGGGCGCAGCGACCAGGTCGGGTCCGCGGGGCGGGCGGCCCGTTCCCGATCGGTCCAGCGCACCGGGCGCACGGCGCCACCCCGGCCCACGACGACGTCGGCGGCGGTGCTGAAGGACAGCACGTCGACGATCACGAGCACGGCGCACAGCCCGCCGAGCGCCGTGACGCCCTCGTCGCCCCACTCCAGCCTGAGCTGGGAACCCTCTTGTCCGAACACCCGCCCAAGGATGGCAGACTCCCGGGACGTGCGCGTTTACCTGGGATCCGACCATGCGGGCTTCGAGCTGAAGGCCCACCTCGCGAAGCACCTGACCGCGGCCGGCCACGACGTGGTGGACGTCGGTCCGGCCGAGTACGACGCCGAGGACGACTACCCGCCGTTCTGCATCGACGCGGCCCGCCGCGTGGTGGCCGACGAGGGCAGCCTGGGCGTGGTGATCGGCGGCTCCGGCAACGGCGAGCAGATCGCGGCCAACAAGGTGCCCGGCGCCCGCGCCGCCCTGGCCTACAGCGTGGAGACGGCGAAGCTCTGCCGTGAGCACAACGACGCCCAGCTCATCGGCCTGGGCGCGCGGATGCACACCACCGAGGAGGCGGTCGAGATCGTCGAGGCGTTCCTCGCGACCCCGTTCTCCGGCCAGCCCCGCCACGCGCGCCGGATCGCGATCCTGAGCGACTACGAGCGCACCCACGAGGCCCCGCCGCTGCCCTGACGACCGACGACCCGATGATCCGCGACCTGCTCTTCACCGATCTCGACGGCGCCCGGTTACCGGACCCCGAGACGGTCATCCACGCGGCGGCCGACGAGCCCCGGTACCTCGAACGGGTGCCGGGGCTGCGGTCCGTGCTGGTGGACGACGACGCTTCCCGCTACCACCGCTACCTGGCCCTGCTGGCGCTCACGGCGTGGGGCCACGCGCCGGTGTACCCGGTCGTGGCGGCGACGGTGTCGCAGGGGCGCGGGTCGCCGTGGCACGGGATGCTCGTCGACGCCGCCGGCCGCGACCTCACCTTCCCGGCCCTGGCCGGCGCGGTCGCGGACGGGGCGCGGTTCGCGCCGGACGCCGAGCCCGACCGCCGGCGCGTCCTGCGGGCCATGATCGACCAGGCGGACCAGCTCTACTTCGGCTGGCAGCTCGCGCACGCGGTGGACGACGAGTCCTTCGCGCCCGACCTCGCGGCGGTGATCGAGCGTGGACTGGGACAGCCCGCCTGGACCACTCCCACCGCCGCGCCCAAGCCGGTCTGCACCGTCGTGCCTTCGCCGTCCGCCGTCCCGGTGGCGCTGAGGCGCATGCGCACCTTCCCGAAGCCGAAGCCCGTGCGGTTCGGCGCCCCAGGCTTCCACCTGGCCCTCCAGCTCGCGGACCTCTGCGCGGTCCTGGCCAAGCACGACCGCGCGCGGGCGGTGCCCCTGGCTTCGGACATCCTGCGCCGCGACTCCAGCACGGTCGTGCGCACCCACCTGTGCTCGGTGGTGCCGTTCCGTGCCTGAAGGCCACACCCTCCACCGCCTCGCCCGCCTGCACCAGCGCCGCTACGCCGGTCGCGCCGTCGAGGTCACCAGCCCGCAGGGCAGGTTCGGTGCGTCCACTGTGGACGGTCAGGTGCTGCGGAAGGCCGAGGCGCACGGCAAGCACCTGTTCCACGTCTACGGCCCGGACGCGACCGTGCACGTCCACCTGGGCCTGTACGGGACGTTCACGGAGTTCGAGCACCCCGTGGTCGACCCGGTGGGCCAGGTCAGGATGCGCCTGGTCGGCGAGACCCACTGGACCGACCTGCGCGGCCCGACCCGCTGCGAGGTGCTGACCGACGCCGAGGTGAAGGCGTTGCGCGCCCGCCTCGGCCCCGACCCGCTGCGCCGTGACGCCGACCCGGATCGGGCGTTCGCGAAGATCTCCAAGTCTCGACAGCCCATCGGCGTGCTCCTGATGGACCAAGCGGTTCTGGCGGGCGTCGGCAACGTCTACCGGGCGGAAGTCCTGTTCCGCCACGGCGTTCACCCGTTGACGCCGGGCCAACGCATCGACCGCGCGCTCTGGGATCTCCTGTGGGCGGACTTGGCCGTGTTGATGCGTGCCGGTGTGAAGGTCGGCCGGATCGACACCGTTCGGCCTGAGCACCTGCCGGAGGTGACGGGGCGCGCGCCGCGGCAGGATCGGCATGGCGGCGAGGTCTACGTTTATCGGCGTGCCGGGCTGCCGTGCCTGGTCTGCGGCACGCCGGTGGCGATGGCTGATCTGGTGGGACGCAATCTGTTCTGGTGCCCGGGGTGCCAAGCGCCCTAGCCTGCGGGGCTAACGCATCCCGAGCCCGGAACGATCACCGGTGCAGGAGAGGGGGCACGTGGTGACCGAACCCGTGTTCGGCGGCGACGAGGTCCGCACCGAGCAGGAGATCGCCCGGTGGGTGGCCGGTGTCGCGGCCAAGGCGGAGAAGTACCAGCAGGTCAGCAACCAGGTGGCCGAGGTCGCCGTGCACGAGGTGTCGCGGGACGGGCTCGTGCGGTTGTCCGTGGGGGCGTCCGGCGCGTTGCAGCACCTGGAGATCTCCGACAAGGCGCGTGAGGTGTCCGGTGCGACGCTCGCCGCCTCGATCATGGCGACCATCCGCCGCGCGCAGGCGAGGATCGCGGGCGCGGTGTCCGAGATCGTCACCCAAGTGGGCGTGGACGACCCGGGAACCGCCGAGGCGCTCGTCTCGTCGTACCGGCAGCGTTTCCCCGAGCCGGCGCCCGACACCCCGCCCTGGGCGGAACAGGTGCGGCCGTCGGCGCCTCCGCCGCCCGTGCGGCGGCCCGTCCAGGACGACGAGGACTGGGATGGTCCCGCCGTCACCGAGTAGGGGGTGTGCGTGAGCGGCTACCAGGTCGTCGCCGACGAGTTACGAGGCCACGCCGACCGGTTGCGCGGCGTGGAGGACCAGCTGAACCAGGCGGTGGACGCCGCGCGCCAGGTCAGCCTGTCCGGATCGGCCTACGGCAAGACGTGTTCGATGCTGCCGCCGATGATGGTGTTCATCGCCAACGCCGGCGTGGCGTCGCTGACCGAGGTGGCCGGGTCGGTCGCCGAGACCATCGCCGGCGTCCGGCGCACCGCCGCCGACTACGACGCCGTCGAGCAGGGCAACACCCGTCCGTTCGCGGGCGGCGCCTGATGAACAACCCGCTGGTCGCGCCGCGCGAGGACTCCACGAAGTCCTACACCGGCATCGGGATCGTCGAGTCGTCCGTCGACCTCTACAACGGCGTCCAGAACGGCTCGTGGGTCGAAGCCGGGCTGGGTCTGGCCGGCACCGGCCTGGAGGCCCTGTCCTTCGTCCTGGACCCGTTCGGCTCGCTCGTCGCCTCGGCGGTGTCGTGGCTGATCGAGCACATCGGGCCGTTGCGCCAGGCCCTGAACTGGTTGGCCGGCGACAGCGACCAGATCGCGGCCTACGCCAAGACGTGGCAGAACGTGTCGCAGGCGGTGAACCGGGCGGGCGGCGACCTGACCGCCGAGACCACCCGCGGCACGGCCGGCTGGACCGGTCCCGCCGCCGACGCCTACCGCGTGTCAGTGACCAACCAGGCCCAGCACATCACCGCCGCCGCCAACTGCGCCGGGATCATCAGCTCGGTCGTGGAGGTCAGCGGCGTCCTGGTCGGCACCGTGCGCGGCCTGGTGCGCGACCTGATCGCCGAGTGCGTGGCCACGCTGGTCGCCCGCATCCCGCAGTGGCTGGCCGAGGAGGCCGTGACGCTGGGCTTCGCGACGCCGCACGTGGTGGCGGCGGCGACGGCGATCATCGCCAAGTGGGTCGCGAAGATCGGCGACAAGATCGCCCTGCTGCTGCGGTCGATCGCCAAGCTGCGCCCGCTGCTGTCGCGCCTGGACGAGCTGTGGGACCTGATCAAGCGCGGCCTCAAGGCGCTGCGCAAGGCCCCGGACGCGCCCGGCGGGCCGCACGCGCCGGACCCGGTGAAGAAGCCCGGCAACACCGACGTGAAGCCCAAGGGCACCACCGACGCACCCACCGGCGGCAACACCAACACCTCCGGCGCACCCGTCTCCCAGCCCCCGCAGACCGGCGGCACCACGAACACCTCCGGCGTCGACGCCCCGCCGAAGACCCAGGGCGGCGACCTCCCGCCCAAGCCCACCGACCCGCCACCCGGCTCCGGCGGCAACCCGCCCGGCAACCCGCCCGGCAACGGCAGCGGCGGCGGCTCGGGCAAACCACCCGGTGAGAACAACCCGCCGACCCCGACCCCCGGCGGCGACCCGCACCCGGCTCTGCCGCGCCGGCCCACGGACCTGTCCCAGCCCCACCCGGAGCTGACCCCGGCCGAGAAGGCCGCGCTGGACAAGCACCTGAAGGAGCTGGAGGCGAAGAACCAGGAGCGCTTCGCCGACGTCTCCCGCGACCCGGACCACAACGGCAAGGTCCGCCCCGGCTCCAAGGACGAGGCCCGGGTCATGCTCGACCTGGAGGAACGCGGCCACGGCCCGTTCGACCGGCCCAAGGACGCCAACGGCAACCTGATCTCCGGCAAGGGCGACTTCGTGGACGCCAACGGCCAGAGGTGGGACATGAAGGGCGCCCACTCCGACTGGCCGCCCGACGTGCCGGAGAAGGTCCGCAACAGCGGCCCCTTCAAGGACGCCTACACCGAGCAGTGGTTCCGCGACACCGTCCAGAAGCAGTTCAACGACGGGCGTAACGTCATCATGGACACGCGCAACGCCAGTGCCGCAGACATCGAGAACATGAAGTCCGTCGTCGCGAAGGAGGGTTGGGGTGGCCGAATCATCTGGTACCCGTGACCCGTGGCAGCCGCCGCGGTGGCCCGCGTCCGCCGAGGCGGTGGAGGCGTTCCGGGAGTGGTTGGCCGACCCGTCACAGCCCCTCTACGCCCTGGAACTCGACCTGCGCGGCGCGGACCTCTCCGGTGGCCCGTTCGTGGAGTCCTGGTTCAGCCGCGCGAACATGGCCGACACCGTGCTGCGCGGGATTGAGCTGTGGGCGGCGCACTGCGAGGGCACCCGGTTCATCCGCGCCGACCTGACCGAGGCCGACCTGGTGCGCGCTCTCGTGCCGGGCGCGAGCTTCGTCCGGGCCAAGCTGGTGGCCGCCAACCTGACCAAGGCCGACGCGAGGGACGCCCGGTTCACCGAGGCCGACCTGAGCGGCGCCAACCTGACCGACGCGACCTTCATCCGGGCCGACTTCAGCCGGGCGAACCTGTCGGGCGCGGTGGTGGAGTCGACGTCGTTCCAGGACGCGGTGCTGGTGGACGCCACGGTGGTCGGGATGCGCGGGACCGTGCACGGTCCCGCGGAGGTCGTGCCGGGGCTGAAGCTCGTCGGGGCCGAGTTGGAGCAGTGGTTCGGCGCCCGCGGTGCCGCTGTGTCGGTGCTGCGCACCCAGTCCGTGTGAAGACGCGTTGCGCGTGCTCTTCCGGGCACGCGCAACGCGCTCCGGGCTAGAAGCCGCCGAAGTCCATGCCGCCGCCCATGTCGCCGCCGAAGTCACCACCGGCGAAGTCACCACCACCGGCGTCGCCGCCGCCGTCGGCCGCCATCCCGTCGGCGTAGCCGTCCGAGTAGGCGTCGGCCATCGCCACACCGGCCATCCCGGTGAACATGGCGTCGAACAGCAGGAACGTGCCCACGCCCCACACGCCCGCCACCAGAGCGGGCTTCCACCACGGCTCGCTGTACCAGCCCTGCGGCACGGGACGCCCGGCCACCATGCCGCCGGGGTAGTAGTGCGGGGTGTGGGAGCCGGGGCGCGGGGAGGCCGCGTAGTTGTGGCCCTGCACGGTGACCTCGCGCTCCTCCGAGACCTTGCCGGCGCGGCCCTGGCCGTTCAGGTCCGGCAGCTCGGGGCCGGGGTCCATGCCCATCGCGGTGCGGGCCGCGCGGACGTAGTACAGGCCTTCCATCGCGGTCTGGGTGACCAGCTTGCACTGCTCCAGCGTCCGGGCCTGCTCCATCTGCGAGCCGGCGGCGGTGAAGCGTTCGGAGGCGTCGGCCAGGGCCTGGGTGGAGGCGACGTCGGTGCCGGTCAGGCTCATCACCTGGCCACCGAGGCGCTCCACCCAGCGGCGCGCCTCGGCCTGGGCGTCTTCCAGGGCGCGTTGACGGGCCGCGGCACGGGTCTTCGCGAGGTACCACCCGCCGCCCACGACCAGGACGATCAGCACGAGCACCACGATGGTGGCGTTCACCAGGGCCTCCCGGGACAGCGACGGGCGTTGTGCCCGGTTCAACGATTTCCGGGTGGCTCCGGGTTCCCGTGGGGTCAGAAGACCTCGGGGCAGTGGGGTTCGCGGTCGCCGAGGAAGGCGTGTGAGAGGGCGTTCAGGGCGCCCGGCGTGAGTTCACGCACCCGCTGCGCGCGGGCGAGCGTGGCCAGGCGGGTGCCGCCCATGAAGGCCGCGCCGAGGGCTTGGACGTCGAGTTCGACGTCCGGGTCGTCGTCCACGCGGCGGACCGACGCCTCGCCGTCCTTCACCGTCAGCCGCCAGCGACCCGCGTTCCACGGGCAGAAGCTGTCCCGCACGTCCAGCACGGTGTCCACGTCGGAGAGGTAGCGCCGCAGCGGCAGTGCCCGGTCGACGTCCACCACCCGCACCCACAGCGAGTCCGCCCGCGATCGGAGCGCCAGCCGCTGGTCGGCCAGCAGGTGCAGGACCGGGTCGTCGGAGGCGGTGAAGAACTTCAGCTCGCCGACCATGTCCAGGTCGAGCAGGTACCGGTACAGGGCGGCGTAGGCCTCGTCGGTTTCCGCGGCGATCTCGCGGATGTGCAGCTCGTTGCGCGGGCCTTGCTCCTGCCAGTCGTTCTTGACCCGGTAGACGGCGTAGCCGTGCGGGTGCAGGACGTACCGGTAGGCGGTGAGGCCGCCGCGGTCGTGCTCCTCGTCGGCGAGGTGGTGGTCCCACATCGCGTCGACACGGCTCAGCCAGCCCGTGCGCGACGGGCGGACTCGGTCGTAGAGCGCCTTGATCAGCGGGATCGCCTCGGCGGCCGGTGCTTCGCGGATCCGCGTGTCGCCGGTCGTCACGCCGGGCCGGAACGCCGCTCGGGCGGGTACGGACAGCCGGTTGAACTCGGCGGCCGGGCCGTAGCCGAAGCGGTCGTAGATGCCCGCTTCGGACGCCCACAGCGCCGCGATCGCCTCGCCGCCGTCGTGCAGGCTCGTGAGCTGGGCGGTCATCAGGCTGGTGAGCAGTCCGCGCCGGCGGTGCCCCGGCTTCACCGCCACCCCCGTCACAGCCGCGACCGGCTGCGGTCCACCGCCCGGCACCGTGATGTCCCGGGTCTGGACACCCGCGCCGGCGAGCAGCTCACCGTCCTCGAAGACGCCGTGGTGCCGGTCGTGCTCGAAGACGTCCCGCCACCGCTCCAGGCGGCTCTCGGTGCTGTCGAACAGGAAGGCCTGGTTGAAGAGGTGCTGGTAGGTGGCCAGCTCGTCGTAGCGGAGCGTGCGGAGGGTCGGCGCCATGACCGTTCTTCATACGCCGCGGGGCCGGTTCGCGCGAACGGGTTTTCAGGGGTCGCGCCGGGCGGCCGGCCTCGGACATGCTGCACGGGTGGACCCACACGCACTGGGCGGCGCCCTCCGAACCGAGGCAGCCGCGCTAGCGGTGGCCGCAGACCTCGTGCCGCCGGACCGACCCGTGCCGGGCTGTCCCGGGATGACCGTGGACGACTTGATCCGGCACGTGGGTTCCGTGCACCGCCTGGTCGCGAGGTGGGTGACGCGAGGCAGCAGACCACGCGAGTGGCCCCAGGACCCGAACGGCGCCGACCCCGTCGACTGGTACCGCATCGGGGCGGCATCCCTCATCGCCGTACTGGACCCCGCACGCGCCACCGAACCTGCGGCAACGTGGTGCCCGTGGGACAGGACGCTCGGGTTCTGGTTGCGCCGTATGGCACACGAGACGGCCGTGCACCGGGTGGACGCCCAGTCCGCCGCCGGCCTAGCCGCGCCTCTGGATCACGCCTTGGCCGTCGATGGCATCGAGGAAGTCCTGCGCTTGTGGCTGGGCTGCCACTTACCCCCAGCGGCCCACTGCGACGGCCGCGCCGTCACCCTCCGCGTGCCGGGCAGGGAGTGGACGGTGGCGCTGCATGAGGAGGTAGTGGACTTCTGCGCTTCGGCCGACCCGGCGGCAGTGGTGTCCGGTTCGGCGTCGGCGGTGGACTTGTGGCTGTGGGGCCGGGTCCCGGAGTCGGCCTTGTCGGTAGAGGGCGACGTGTCCGTAGTCCGAGCCCTACGCACCGCCGTAGCCGCCGCGACCGTCTAGCCCCGCTGTTCTGGCGATGTCGTCCGCAAGACACCCAATCCACGGTCAGCGCGGGAGGGCAGGGCGCACACTGTGCCGATGACGCGCACGAAGCTGCGACTGCTGGTGAGATGCCTGGTGACCTTCGGCATCGGCTTCCTCATGGTGGTACTGGCCATCCGCTTCGGCGAGGCCCTATGGCGCGCAGTAACTTCCTAACCAGCCACTCCCAAGACCTTCACTCAGTTGGATCGTCCCTACGCCACGAAACAAAACTCATTCCCTTCAGGGTCGGCCAACACCTGAAAACTCCCCTGCTCATCGGTCACGATCCCCCCGACCGCCCGAGCCCCCAGCCCCACAGCCTTCTCCGCCGCAGCACCGATGTCGTCCACCCGGATGTCAAGATGTAGCCGGTTCTTGCCGCTCTTCCCCTCCGGCACAGGCTGAAACGAAACCCGAGGCCACCCAGGCGGCTCAACATGAGCCCACCCCCGACCCCGCTCAACCACGACCCCACCCAACAACCCAGCCCAGAACCGCACCAGGCGTGCGGGCTCCCGACAGTCGACCACGATCTGATCAAGCCTCATGCTCACATCATGGTCGAAGCAGGCGGCCCCACAGCACTCTTGACCAACTGAGCGTCCCTACCCACCACAAACCACCCAATGCTTCCCAGCAACGGGAACCCAATGATCACCAAGATCCACAAAAACTTCCCCCCACCCGTCAACCGCGGATGCCGCAACACAGACACAACAGCAGCCACCCACAACACGAACAAGGCCACCGCAAGCCCGGCAAGGAACAACAACACCCCAACCCCAAGGGCATCATCAGCAGCCTCTTGCCCCAAAAAAGTCACCATGCCCCCACGCTACGACCCCCCAGCCATCCCGCCCGCCAAGCCACCCACCCGAGTGAAGCCCCACCCTGGAAGGCACAGGCAACAACCTGGAGGCGGAGGCCGGAGCGACGCAGCGAGACCTGCCGGGACACAGCCCCATCCACGCGTCCATGATCTCCCTCCCGGGCGCGGGAGAAGCGCGGCCGGGGTCGAGGCGAAGGTCAAGGCGGAGAAGGGCAGCGGCTGAGCCGGCCAAGGGCACGCGAGGGGCACGGAAGATCAAGAAGAGGGGAAGGTCGTCCGAGCCGGACGGGTCGCGAGGCAGCTGCCTGCGGGGGAGACAGAGAGCGGGTGACGGGAATCGAACCCGCATGACCAGCTTGGAAGGCTGGGGCTCTACCATTGAGCTACACCCGCATCGCGGCCACGGGGGTGGGCGCGGGGACAGCTTAGCCTGTCGCGATAGGGTGGTGGGGACCGGGGCGTGGCGCAGTTTGGTAGCGCACCCGCTTTGGGAGCGGGGGGTCGCAGGTTCAAATCCTGTCGCCCCGACGGTTGCCCTGGCCGACCTTCGTGGTTGGTCAGGGCTTTTCCTGTTCCAGTGCCGTTCTTGAGCACACCCGCGCCTGGGCGCTCAAGAACGGCCGTTCCCCAGTGGTCGTGCGGGTCAGGCGGGTTGGGCCACCTGTTCACTCACCACCTGCGCCGCCGCGGACACCAGAGCGGTCACCGACGGGTTGGTGGAGTTGTCCTGCCGCCACGCGAACTGCGTGTACACCCGGAACGGGGGCACCCACGGCAGGCGGCACAGCCGCCCGTCCGCCAGTTCGGCCGCCACGGTCACCTCGGGCATCAAACTGATCCCCAGTCCCGAGGCCACCGCGCGCTTCGCGGCGTCGATCGAATCCAGAGCCAGCACCGGCGAGCGGGACTCGGCGTCCTGCAAACCCAGTGCCTGCTCGAACTGCTCGTAGTAGCTCGCGCCGTTCTCCGCCCGGATGAGCGTGCTGCCGCGCAGCTCGTCCTCGGTGATCACCGAGCGCCGGGTCAGGGCGTGGGTCGGGCCCGCGACCATCACCAGCGGCTCCGGGCACAGCACGGTCGTCTCCAAGCCCTCGCGGGCCTCGACCGGGCCGATGAAGAACGCGCAGTCCAGCCGTCCCTCGCGGACCGACGCCAGGTTGGTGGCGGTGTTCCGCGAGTGCAGGGAGATCTGGACGCTCGGGTACCTCCAGCACATGTACTCGATCAGAGGTAACAGTCGGTAGTCGGTCAGACTCTGTGCGCTGCCGATGACCAGCTTGCCGTGCGGCTCGCCGTTCATCGTGATCGCTTTCCGCGCCTTGTCGGTCAAGGTGATGATGTTGCGCGCGAAAGGCAGCAGCTCGACTCCCGCGGAGGTCATCTGTATGCCTCGCGGTAGTCTCCGGAACAGCGGCACCCCAAGGGTCTCTTCGAGTGCCTTGATCCGAGTGGTGATGGTGGGTTGCGAGCAATTCAGCGTGGCGGCTGCCTTGGTGAAACTGCCCGTTTGAACCACAGTTGTGAACGCCAAAAGCTGACGCGTCTCCATGGAGCTCCCCAACGGTGCGTGAAAGTGATCCACGGCCGGACGGAGGGACGACCCGACCGCGGGTTCGGTGCATGGCGGCAGTTGATCCACTACTCGATGATCAACATCGCTGCTCTGCCGTGAGGGGCGGTACCCGATGGACTCGTGTGGTTGCCAGAACCTGTCGGAAGCCGACGCGATGGTGTGCACAGCCGACGCCCGGGTCAGGTCCTGGGGCACTGTTCGGCAGCGGCGGAATGGCTCTCATCGGGTCATCGGCACCTTGTCTGGTAGGTGGTTAAGAAGCTCGATGACATTGTCTCGCTCGTTCCTCGGTCCCGGTTGCCGGTGGCGTCCGCTGCTGGCCCCCCAGAACGTCCGGCAACGTGAATTATTTCGTGGTCCAGCGATGCGGGTCCGGGCGTCACGCTACCTGAAACCCACACTAATGGACTACGGCGAGTGGAGTCATCTCGACAAGTGAAACTTTTCCGTCGAGCGCTACTCCGAACGGCCCCAATTCACCCCTTGTGGCGAACCCCCTCCCCGTGCTCGTCGCGGAACGTTAGTCGCTGTTACGACATCCGTGTTACACCATCGTCTCCCGACTTCGCTGGGTGATGGGGCGTTTCGCTGAGTCAACGACCGGCGGAGCCACTCCAATGGCCTAGTACTGATGACGGGTGTTCGTCCGTTCGTGCGTATGGATGCGGCCGGAGCGGGGCACGGGCAACCCCGCTCGATGCGGTCAGGCCCGCACGGACGTGTCCGCAACGGTGCGGAGTTCGCGTGCCGGGGCACCGCCGGACGGGTCGTCGGGTGCATACCCGCCTCACGGTCGGGTGAATGCATTCCGGGTGTCCGAAAATGGAAAACCCGGTAACCACCCGCAAATCGTATTGGGCCGAATGCCAGAACGCGCTGCGCCGTCCGTCGGGGCCGGCCGGGAAAATGGCCCGAGCGGCCCTGTGAACGGCCGGTGGAGGGCCGGTGGACGGCAGGTGGTGACCGGGGCCGGGGCACTCTTCGACCGAGGCCGGTCGCGGAGCGTGACGAGCGCGGATCGCGGAGCGTGAGGTGCGCAACTCGCGGAGCGTGAGGGTGTGAACGGTGCCGGGCACGGCCGGGGCGCTCGCGTGCGCGCGCGTCGTGCGACGACATCCGGGGTCGGCCACCCGGGTCGCGGCGCACCGCATAGACTCGGGTCTCCACTCCGGCCCCCGCGCGGGCGTCGCCGGGGTGTTCCGCACGTCCTGCCCGTTACGAGGAGACCACGTTGAAGAGCACCGTCGAGCACCTGAGCCCGACGCGGGTCCGGATCAACGTCGAGGTGCCGTTCGACGAGCTCAAGTCGGACTTCGACCGCGCCTACCGCAAGCTGGCCAAGCAGGTCCGCATCCCCGGCTTCCGCCCCGGCAAGGCTCCCGCCCGCGTGCTGGAGAGCCGCATCGGCCGCGCGCCCGTCCTGGACGAGGTCGTGCAGGAGGCCATCCCCGCGAAGTACCTGGAGGCCGTCAGCTCCGGCGAGCTGCGCACGCTGGGCCGCCCCGACTTCGAGGTGACGAAGATCGAGGACGGCGAGTCGCTCGCGTTCACCGCCGAGGTCGACGTCCGCCCCGAGATCACCGTGCCCGCCTTCGGCGAGCTGTCGGTGACCGTGGACGAGCAGGAGGTCACCGACGAGGACGTGGCGACCCAGCTCGACGAGCTGCGCGCCCGCTTCGGCACCCTCGCCGGCGTCCAGCGCCCGGCCCAGACCGGCGACTTCGTGTCCGTCGACCTGGCCGCCACCGTGGACGGCGAGGAGGTCGAGGAGGCCAAGACCACCGGCCTGTCCTACGAGATCGGCTCCGGCCAGCTCGTCGAGGGCATCGACGACGCCCTGGTGGGCGCCTCCGAGGGCGAGTCCAAGACCTTCACCACGACCCTGGTGGCCGGTGAGCACGCCGGCCGCGAGGCCGAGGTCACCGTGGTGCTCAACTCCGTCAAGGAGCGGCAGCTGCCCGAGCTGGACGACGAGTTCGCCCAGCTGGCCAGCGAGTTCGACACCCTGGACGAGCTCAAGGAGGACCTGAAGGTCCGCCTGGGCCGCGTCAAGAAGATGCAGCAGGGCGTCCAGGCCCGGGACAAGGTCCTGGAGGCGCTGCTGGCGGCCGTCGAGGTCCCGCTGCCCGAGGCCGTCGTCCAGGGCGAGGTCGAGGCCCGCGAGCACGACGCCGTCCACGCGTTCGACCACGACGAGGCGCGCTTCGCCGAGTGGCTGTCCGAGCAGGGGCAGACCAAGGAGGAGTTCGACGCCGAGGTGCGCACCGCCGCCGAGCAGGCGGTCAAGACGCAGCTCGTGCTCGACGCCATCGCCGACGCCGAGGAGCTGGGCGTGTCCGACGCCGAGCTGACCGAGCGGATCATCTACCAGTCCCAGCGCTTCGGCATCAGCCCGGACGAGTACGTCAAGCGCGCCCAGCAGTCGGGCCAGCTCGGCGCCATCTTCGCCGACGTGCGCCGCGGCAAGGCGCTGGCGTCGGTGGTGCGCCAGGCGACCGTGACCGACAGCTCCGGCAACGCCCTGGACCTGGACGAGCTTTTCGGCGAGCCCAAGGCGGCCGAAGCGCAGTCCACTGAGGAATCCGCGGCTGCGCCGAACGCCTGATCGGGCGGTTGCGAAATCACCCTGGAGTGAAGCCCTGAGCGAACGCGGGCGGTGTCGGGAAGGCGACGCCGCCCGCCTTCGTTAAGGTCGTTGTCACGAGACTCTTTTCGGCAAAAAGTTAGGCAGGCAGACGTGACGCAGCACTTCTTCCCGACGCCCGAGATGCGGTCGGCCACGGGGATGAACCTCAACGACTCGGTCTACGAGCGCCTGCTCCGCGAGCGGATCATCGTGCTGGGGTCGCAGGTCGAAGAGGGCATCGCCAACCAGATCACGGCACAGCTGCTCCTCCTCGCGGCCGAGGACCCCGAGAAGGACATCACGCTCTACATCAACTCGCCCGGCGGGTCGGTGACCGCGGGCATGGCGATCTTCGACACCATGCAGCTCATCGAGCCCGACGTGGCGACCTACGCGATGGGCCTCGCGGCGTCGATGGGCCAGTTCCTGCTCTCCGCGGGCACCCCCGGCAAGCGCCACGCGCTCCCGCACGCCCGGATCCTCATGCACCAGCCCTCGGCGGGCGTCGGCGGCACGGCGGCCGACATCGCCATCCAGGCGGACATGCTCACCCGCACCAAGCGGGAGATGGCCGAGCTGATCGCCGAGCACACCGGTCAGCCGGTGGAGCGGATCATCGCGGACTCCGACCGCGACCGCTGGTTCACCGCCCAGGAGGCCCTGGAGTACGGCTTCGTGGACAAGGTGATCACCCGCGCCAGCCAGGCGAACACCAACTGACCCGGCGAGCACACCGACCAGGAGTAACCAAGTGAGCCAGTTCCACGCGCCGCAGTCCCGGTACGTGCTCCCGTCGTTCGTCGAGCGCACCAGCTACGGCATCAAGGAGTCCAACCCCTACAACAAGCTGTTCGAGGAGCGCATCATCTTCCTCGGCGTGCAGGTGGACGACGCGTCGGCCAACGACGTGATGGCCCAGCTGCTGGTGCTGGAGTCCGAGGACCCGGACCGCGACATCCTGATGTACATCAACTCGCCGGGTGGCTCGTTCACCTCGCTGATGGCCATCTACGACACCATGCAGTTCGTCCGCCCGGACATCCAGACCTACTGCCTGGGCCAGGCCGCCTCGGCCGCCGCCGTGCTGCTCGCGGCGGGCACGCCGGGCAAGCGCCACGCGCTGCCGAACTCGCGGATCCTGATCCACCAGCCGGCCACCGAGGGCGTCTACGGCCAGGTGTCGGACCTGGAGATCCAGTCCAACGAGATCCAGCGCGTCCGCCGCCTGCTGGAGACCACGCTGGCCAAGCACACCAGCCGGACGCCCGAACAGGTGCGCACGGACATCGAACGCGACAAGATCCTCACCGCCGAAGAGGCCAAGGACTACGGCATCGTGGACAGCGTCCTGCCGTACCGGAAGCTCTCCGCGAAGTGAGTCCCGGCGTGTCGCCCGACACGCCGAACCGACCAGGGATCCTGGGTGGTTCGGTGTGTCGGGGGCACGCTGGTCCTCCCGCACAGGCGGGTGGGCCAGGTACCGTCGAGGGGAAGAGGTTGACCCCGCAGCCGGCGGGCGTAAGCCGAACAGCAGTCAGGCGCACCTCACCAGGTCGTGCGCCGGAGGGGACAGAGGTCAGCGGTCATGGCGCGTATCGGTGACGGCGGCGACCTGCTGAAGTGCTCTTTTTGCGGAAAGAGCCAGAAGCAGGTGAAAAAACTCATCGCCGGCCCCGGTGTCTACATCTGCGATGAGTGCATCGACCTCTGCAACGAGATCATCGAGGAAGAGCTGGCCGAAGCCGGCGACGTGAAGCTCGACGAGCTGCCGAAGCCCGCCGAGATCCACGAGTTCCTCGACCAGTACGTGATTGGCCAGGACGAGGCCAAGCGGACGCTCTCGGTGGCGGTCTACAACCACTACAAGCGCATCCAGGCGGGTGACCGCGGGCGTGAGGGTCGCGACGACGGCGTGGAACTGGCCAAGTCGAACATCCTCATGCTCGGTCCCACCGGGTGCGGCAAGACCTACCTGGCCCAGACGCTGGCCAAGATGCTCAACGTCCCGTTCGCCATCGCGGACGCCACGGCACTGACCGAGGCGGGCTACGTGGGCGAGGACGTCGAGAACATCCTGCTCAAGCTCATCCAGGCGGCGGACTACGACGTCAAGCGGGCCGAGACCGGGATCATCTACATCGACGAGGTCGACAAGATCGCCCGGAAGAGTGAAAACCCGTCGATCACCCGGGACGTCTCGGGCGAGGGCGTGCAGCAGGCGCTGCTGAAGATCCTGGAGGGCACCACGGCCTCCGTGCCGCCGCAGGGCGGCCGGAAGCACCCCCACCAGGAGTTCATCCAGATCGACACCACGAACGTGCTGTTCATCGTGGCGGGCGCGTTCGCGGGCCTGGAGAAGATCATCCAGGACCGGATCGGCAAGCGCGGCCTGGGCTTCGGCGCCGAGGTGCGCACGAAGGCCGAGGTCGACGCGGCGGACTACTTCGCCGAGTCGATGCCCGAGGACCTGATCAAGTTCGGCCTGATCCCCGAGTTCATCGGGCGCCTGCCGATGGTGGCCAGCGTCACGAACCTGGACAAGGCCTCGCTGGTCCGCATCCTCACCGAGCCGAAGAACGCCCTGGTCAAGCAGTACCAGAAGCTGTTCGAGATGGACGGCGTGGAGCTGGAGTTCACGCGGACCGCGATGGAGGCCGTGGCCGACCAGGCGATCCTGCGCGGCACCGGCGCCCGTGGCCTGCGGGCGATCATGGAGGAAGTCCTGCTGCCGGTGATGTACGACATCCCGAGCCGTTCGGACGTCGCCAAGGTCGTCATCACCGAGCAGACGGTGAAGGAGAACGTGAACCCGACCATCGTGGCTCGGCAGCCGTCCCGCCGGGAACGCCGCGAGAAGTCGGCGTGAGCCTCCCGTACACGCTCATCCTGCACGGCCTGGGCGGTTCCGGGCCGACGCACTGGCAGAACTGGCTGGCGGGCGAACTGGCCCACCACGGTGGCCAGGTGGACGTGCCCCAGTTCACCCTCCCGGATGAACCGCGCTTGGACGTGTGGCTCGCAGAGCTGCGCGAACACCTCGCCGCGGCCCCCCGGGAGGGTGAACGGGTGGTCCTCGCGCACTCCCTGGCGTGCCTCCTGTGGCTGCACCACGCCGCAGGGGAGTTCGACCCGGCCTTGCGCGTGGATCGAGCCCTGCTGGTGGCCCCGGTGCACGTGGGCTTCACGGACGAGCCCGCCATCACCGAGTTCCTGCACCCACCCCTGGACCCGACGCTGACACGCAGGGCCGCCGCCTCGACCCGCTTGGTACTGGGCGAGGGCGACCCTTACTGCACGTTGGCGCAGGGCAAGGAGTTGGCGGAGGCACTGCGCCTGGACCTCGACGTCGTCGTGGGCGGCGCACACCTGAACGTGGCAGCCGGCTACGGCCCTTGGCCCGCAGTCCTGAAGTGGGTCCGCAGCGACCGCACTCCGCTCACCCCTCGCTGACACCCTTCCCGCCCCCGCCCCGCCTCCACGCCGAACGGCACCGCCCCGCCGCCCGCCGCGCGGCCCTCCGCGCCGCAGGGCGCAGGCTTTTCGCGCCGCAGGCGCTCCGCGTGGCTGCCAGCCACAGGAAGGGCCTCGGTTTCTCCCCCGTACGGCCTGGGCGCAGCCCAACCACGCTTTGGTCCTCTTTGCAACCACGCTTTACCGGTTGCGAAGAGGGCCAAAGGGTGGTTGCCTCCGGCAGGCCGTACGGGGGAGAAACCGACGCCCTTCCACCCCCGGGGGCCTGCCGCGCGGCGAGCGCCGCTTTTGATCTTGAGAGCGCGCCAGCGCGTCCCAAGAGCGCGAAGCGCAAGCTAAGGCAAGCGCCGGCCCAAGAAGCGGATCACGTCGGGGACCACCTTGCGGTAGGTGGAATCGTCGTGGGCGCCACCGGGCACGATGGTGGCCACGGCGGGCTTGGTGGCCGCGATAAACCGCCGCGTGCCCTCGATGAACCAGTCCTTGTCGCCGACCCACACCCCAACCGGCACATCCCCATGCGCCCGCAGGTTCCGCAGTGGGTCCAGAGAAGCCCACTGGGCCTCGTCAGCGAACGCGTTGCGCGTGCGCATCTCGTCCCAAGAAGTCATCAGCGCTGGAGCCAGAGTCGCAACCGCCTTGAGCGGCTCTCGACGCTCATGCCGCCGTCTGGCGTACAGCAGCGCCCCGAACCCACCCATCGACGTCCCCGTGGCCGCGAACACCGGCCCGAAGCCGCGCTCCGACAGCCACTGCGGGATCTCCTCCAGCAGCATCGCCAGCGGGTCGTCGCCGGGCACGTTCTCGTGCCAGTAGTTGTCCCCGCCGTCCACCGCGACGAACCCGAACGGCGACACCGAACCCCGTGACACGGCGGCCACCAGCGCCTCCGGCAGCCCACCCACGGCGGCGTACCCGGCGCTGCCATACCTGCCGTGCAGCAGGATCGACATGGGAAGACCCCGAGTGCCCACGCCCGGCGGGACCAGTGTGAGCAACTCCACCTCGCGGCCCCGGTAGCGGGACCACACGCGTTCCGCCTTCACGACCGCTCGCTTGGGTGCCGGGACAGGACCGGCGACGCCGAGCGCGTGCCGCAGTGACTCGCCGAACGGTGCCCGGTCGTCCAGTGCGAGTCCCGCTGCGGCGAGGCCCGCCACCCCCAAGGCGCCGAGCACCGTGCGTCTGCTGACCATGTCCCCCTCCGGCGAACTCCCCCTGAGCCCATCGCCGCCGCCGTTCCAGGCGTTTCGCCTACACGGCCCCGCTGTGACGCAGGTCCGAGATCCGTTCGTCCGAGTAGCCGAGCGTGCGCAGCACGTGGTCGGTGTGCTCGCCCAGCGCGGGCACGGCGCCGGGTGCGGCCGTCCACGCCGACGAGTCCACGGACGGCCTCAACATCCCGACCTCACCGCCCGGCACGGCCACTCGGACCCCTCGGTCGCGGGCGACGAGCTGCGGGTGGTCGGGCAGTTCGGCGACGCTCCGGGTGCGCGCGGCAGGTACGTCGGCCGCGTCCAGCGCCTTGAGCAGTTCGGCAGCGGACCAACCCGAGAAGTCCAGTTCGGCGTGCAAAGAGCTGCGGTGCTCGACGCGGGAGGTGACCGTGGTGAAGCGCGGGTCGTCGGCCAGTTCCGGCCGGCCCAGCACCGCGCACAGCCGCCGCCACTGCGGGTCGTTCTGCACGGCCAGGTGCACTGCGCCGTCCCGGCAAGCGAACGGACCGTAGGGGGCGATGCTGGGGTGGTGCGCGCCCGTGCGCGGCGCCGCCCGGCCGGTTCCGACCGCGTACAGCATCGGCTGGTGCATCCACTCGGCCATCGCCTCGAACAGCGACAACCGCAGCGTGGCTCCCTCACCGGTGCGGGCGCGGTGCAGCAGGGCCGCGAGCACGGCCGACTGGAGTTGCACGCCGGCGGCGATGTCGGCCACCGAGATGCCGGCGCGGGCCGTGACGTCACCCTCGCCGGTCAGCTCCACCAGACCCGCCTCGGACTGCACAAGTGCGTCGTACGCCTTGCGCTCGGCGTACGGACCGGCGTCGCCATAGCCGGACAGCTCGCCCACGACCAGGGTCGGGTGCTGCGCGCGCAGCGTGTCGGCGTCCACACCAATGCGACGCGCCGCGCCCGGCGACAGGTTGCACAGCACGACATCCGCGCTGGTCACGAGCTTGTCCAACACCTCGCGCCCGTCGGGGTGCTTGAGGTCGAGCGTCAGCGACTCCTTGCCCGCGTTCGTCCAGGCGAAGTACGACGAGACGTCCCCGCAGGCGTGGTCGTAGTGCCGGGCGAAGTCACCGCCGTCGGGCCGCTCCACCTTGACCACCCGGGCACCCAGGTCGGCCAGCAACCTGGTCGCGTAGGGCACGGCAACGGCTTGTTCGAGGCTGACGACCAGCACTCCGTCCAACGGTCTCAAGCGGTGATCCGTCCTTCGTGCGCGTAGACGTTCAACGAATCACCCCGGACGAAGCCCGCCAGCGTCACCCCTTGCTCCTCAGCCAGCTCGACAGCCAACGAGGAAGGCGCGGACACCGCCGCCAGCACCGGGATCCCGGCCATAGCCGCCTTCTGGACCAGCTCGAACGACGCCCGCCCGGACACCATCAGCACCACCCCGGCCAACGGCACCCGGTTGTTCAGGACCGCCCAGCCCAGCACCTTGTCCACGGCGTTGTGCCGCCCGACGTCCTCTCGCACCACCAGCGCCTCACCCGATCCGGTGAACAGCCCGGCCGCGTGCAACCCGCCGGTCGACGAGAACACCTTCTGCCGGGACCGCAACGCGTCCGGCAGGCCGGTGAGCACGTCCACGTCCACCCGCACGTCGTCCTGGGCGGGGGAGAAGCGGGTCTTGAGCTTCACCGCGTCCAGCGCCGCCTTGCCGCACACTCCGCACGACGACGTCGTGTAGAAGTTGCGCTCCACACCCGTGTCCGGCGGCGGCACGTGGTCGGCCAGCGTCACGTCCAGCACGTTGTAGGTGTTGAGCCCGTCCGGTCCGGTGCCCTCGCAGAACCGGGCCACCGAGACGTCGGCCATACCCCCGATCACGCCCTCGCTGAGCAGGAACCCGTGCGCCAACTCCACGTCGTGGCCGGGTGTGCGCATGGTCACGGTCAACGCCGTGCCCCCGACGCGCAGCTCCAACGGCTCCTCGGCGGCCAGTGCGTCCACCCGCGTCCGGTGCGTTCGTCGCGAATACGTGACCACTGGGCGACGGACCGTGACTCGCCCCATCGTGGAACTCCTTCCCGACGCTAAGTTTCGGCGTGAGCCACCAACCAGGTTACGGAGGTGTCGGCCAATGGGTTCCCGGGTGGGTTTCCTCGACCGCTCTCGGACCATCGCCCCACCCGACTGGAACCGCTGGCTGGTGCCGCCGGCCGCGCTGTCGGTGCACTTGGCGATCGGGCAGGCCTACGCGTGGAGCGTCTTCAAGCCGCCTCTAGAGGGCGCTTTGCACCTCACCGGCACCCAGAGCGCCCTGCCCTTCCAACTCGGCATCGTCATGCTCGGCCTGTCGGCGGCGTTCGGCGGCACCCTGGTCGAGCGCAACGGGCCGCGCTGGGCCATGTTCGTGTCCGCGACCTGCTTCTCGTCCGGCTTCCTGATCTCGGCGCTGGGCGCGTGGACGCAGCAGTACTGGCTGGTGGTGCTGGGCTACGGGTTCGTCGGCGGCATCGGCCTGGGCATCGGGTACATCTCGCCGGTGTCGACGCTGATCAAGTGGTTCCCGGACCGGCCGGGCATGGCGACCGGCATCGCCATCATGGGCTTCGGCGGCGGCGCGTTGATCGCCTCGCCGTGGTCCGCGCAGATGCTGGAGTCGTTCGGCAAGGACCACACCGGCATCGCGCAGACGTTCCTCACCCACGGCCTGGTGTACGCGGTGTTCATGTCCGTGGGGGTGCTGCTCATCCGCGTGCCGCCGACCGTGGCGGAGCAGAAGGTGACCCGGTCGGTCGTCAACGTCTCCGCGCGCAACGCCTTGCGCACACCGCAGTTCTGGTGCCTGTGGGTCGTGTTGTGCTTCAACGTGACCGCCGGCATCGGCATCCTGGAGAAGGCGTCGCCGATGATCCGCGACTTCTTCGCCGAGACGTCGACCCCGGTCGCGGCCGGCGCCGCCGCCGGTTTCGTCGCCCTGCTCTCCCTGGCCAACATGGTGGGCCGGATCACGTGGTCGTCCACATCGGACCTGGTGGGCCGCAAGAACATCTACCGCCTGTACCTCGGCGTGGGTGCCCTGACCTACTTGGTGCTCGCGCTGGCGGGCAACGGGTCCAAGGTGCTGTTCGTCGTGTGCGCCATGCTGATCCTGTCCTTCTACGGCGGCGGTTTCGCCACCATCCCGGCCTACCTCAAGGACCTGTTCGGAACGTACCAGGTGGGTGCGATCCACGGTCGCCTGCTCACCGCGTGGTCACTGGCCGGCGTCCTGGGTCCGCTCATCGTCAACGCCATCGCGGACAGCCAGAAGGCCGCGGGCAAGGCCGGTCCGGACCTGTACACGACGTCCCTGTACATCATGATCGCCCTGCTGGCGGTCGGTTTCGTGGCCAACGAGCTGGTGCGCCCGGTGGCCGCCCGGCACCACGAGCCGGAACTGGAGGTGGCCCGGTGAGGCGTGGCCTGGTGGTGTTCGCGTGGCTGTGGGTGGGCATTCCGCTCGCCTACGGGTTGGTGGAGCTGATCCGCAAGGTGACGGCGCTGTTCACCGGCTAGGGTTCCCGGCGTGGACTCCTACGACGTGGTGGTGGTCGGCGGCGGGCACAACGGCCTGGTCGCCGCGGCGTACCTGGCCCGAGCCGGCCGTTCGGTGCTGGTGGTGGAGAAGCGCGACCACGTGGGTGGCGCGGCCGTGAGCGAGCAGGTCTTCGCCGGCGTCCCCGCCCGCCTGTCGCGCTACGCCTACCTGGTGAGCCTGCTGCCCGACCGCATCGTCGACGACCTGGGCCTGCGCGTCGACCTGCGCTCCCGCGCCGTCTCGTCCTACACCCCGGCGGGCGACCTCCTGGTGGAACGCACCCCCGGCCCGGCGACCGCCGCGTCCTTCCGCGCCTTGACCGGCTCGGACGAGGAGTACGAACGCTGGCAGCGCTGGTACGCCGACCTCGAACTCCTGGCCGGCGCCCTCGCGCCCACCCTCCTGGAGCCCCTGGTCTCCCGCGACCACGCCCGCATCCGCGTGGACGCCGTGGCCAGGATGCGGTTGTGGGAACAGGTCTTCGAACGTCCGCTGGGGGCGACCCTGGAGGAGCTGTTCACCAACGACATCGTGCGCGGTGTCGTGGCCACGGACGCCCTGATCGGCACCCACACCTCGCTGCACGACCTCCGTGCCAACCGGTGCTTCCTGTACCACGTCATCGGCAACGGTTCGGGGGAGTGGAAGGTCCCGGCCGGCGGCATGGGCACGGTGACGGCGGAACTGGAACGCGTCGCGCGCGAGGCCGGGGTGGAGATCGTCACCGGAGCCGAAGTGTCCAGAGTGGACGCTGATGGCAAGACCGCCGAGGTCGAGTTCGACGGCCGCACGGTGGGTGCGCGGTTCGTCCTGTCGAATGTCGCGCCTTCGGTCCTGGACACCTTGCGCGGCAAGGAGTCCAGCAGCGCGGAGGGTTCACAGCTCAAGGTCAACATGCTGCTGGAACGCCTGCCCCGGCTGAAGTCGGGCGTGGACCCCGCGGTCGCGTTCGCCGGCACGCTGCACGTCGACGAGTCGTACAGCGAGCTGGAATCGGCCTACCGGCAGAGCGCGGACGGCAAGGTCCCGGACGTCCTGCCGGCCGAGCTGTACTGCCACACGCTGACCGACCCGTCCATCCTCGCGCCGGACCTGGCCGAGCGGGGCCGGCACACGTTGACCCTGTTCGGCCTGCACACCCCGGCGAGCCTGTTCACCGACCCGGACACGCGCGACCAGGTGGTGGCCCGCTACCTCAAGGCGCTCGACGAGCACCTGGAGGAGCCCATCGAGGACTGCCTGGCCCGCGATGCCGACGGCAAGCCGTGCCTGGAGGCCCGGTCACCGCTGGACCTGGAGGCCGAACTGGGCCTGCCGGGCGGCAACATCTTCCACGGCGACCTGGCGTGGCCGTTCGCGGAGACCGAGGACGAGGTGGGTCGCTGGGGCGTGGAGACGGACGTGGCGAACCTGTTCGTCTGCGGCGCCGGGGCGCGTCGGGGCGGTGGCGTGAGCGGGATCGGCGGCCACAACGCGGCGATGGCCGTGCTGGAGCGCTGACGGCCGGCGGTGCGCTAGAGCCGGTCGAACAGCTCGGTGACGAGCTTCTTCTCCTGCTCGAAGTTCGCCCCGGACGTCACCAGGACCTCGATGTCACCCTTGCGCGCGACCACGGTGTTCTGGACGACCTCGCCCGTGCCCAGCGTGCTGGTGTAGGCCTCGTCGAAGAACCCCGGCAGGTCGGTCACCGGCTGGCCGCTGTCGGTGAACCCCTTCTTGCCCTGGGCGAAGGCGTCGGCGTCCGACTCCCGCTGGAACCGCACCATCGTGTTCGCGCCGCCGCCTTCGTACTGGCAGACGACCACGATCCCGTTGACGGTCTGCTTGGGGTGCTCGAGGTTGAGCTGGAGCGCCGCCCCGACGACCTCTTCGGGGGCCTTTTCGCAGGTCAAACCGCCGCTGGCCGCCTGGGTCGTGCTCGTGGCGGTCTCGATCGACGTGGTGGTCGGTGCCGGGGCCGGAGGGGGAGCGGAGGTGCAGCCGGCCAGGACGAGCAGACCGGCGGCGACCAGAGCCTTCTTCATGACCTGGGGTTCGTCCGGACGGCCGCCGGCGTTACCCCGGTAGCGCCACCCGATGGGGGCGCAGGGTGGTGATGGCGACCGTGACCACCGCGCCCGCCAGCGCCAGAGCCATGTCCTTGTGCGCGTCCCACATGTCGCCCTGCTGACCGTTGTAAGCCTCGGCCAGGTCCGGCGCCAACGCCAGAGCGATGCCCCACTCGAACAACTCGTACACGGCACTGGTCGACACCACGACCTCCAGCGTCCGCAACCACCCCAGCCGCCGCACCACCACGCCGGCCAGGCACAGGCCGTAGAAGAAGTGCACCAGCCGGTCGAAGTGGTTGCGCTGCCAGGAGAACACCTCCGACAAGCGGAACCCGAAGAGCGCGTGCGCCCACTGGTCGTACGGCACGTTCGAGTACAGCCACCGCGCGGCGATGGTGTGCAGGGACAGGAACAGCAGCACCAGCAGCCACGACCCCAACGGCAAAGGCCACCGCCGCTGCACCCACGCCAGCGCCGCCAGCGCCACCACCGTCAACGACGTGTGCAGCGCCTGCTCGCCCGGCCACAACGGCTCCCACCACGTGGCCGCCACCAGCACGCCGAACACGCCGAGCGACCACCAGTGCCCCCTGCCCATGCGGCCGGACGCTACCGGCCCTCAGGCGTCGACGGGTTCCAAACGCACCACGATCGACTTCGACGTGGGCGTGCCCGACTTCTCCGCGGTGGAGTCCAGCGGCACCAGGGGGTTGGCCTCCGGGAAGTACGCCGCCGCGCAGCCCTTCGCCGTCGGGTACGACACCACCCGGAACCTCGGCGCCCGCCGCTCGGTCACGCCGGTCGGGTCGTCGGGCCACTCGCTGACCAGGTCCACGTACTGCCCGTCGCGCAACGCCAACTCCTCCAGGTCGGCCGGGCTCACGAACACCACCCGCCGCCCGTCCTTGACCCCGCGGTACCGGTCGTCCAGTCCGTAGATGGTGGTGTTGTACTGGTCGTGGCTGCGCATGGTCTGCAACAGCAGTCGCCCGGCCGGCACCCGCAACACCGTCAGCTCGCTCGCGGTGAAGTGCGCCTTCCCCGACCGCGTCCCCGTGAACTCGCGGGCGTCCCGGGGTGCGTGCGGCAACACGAACCCGTCCGGCTGACGCACCCGCGCGTTGTAGTCCGCGCACCCCGGCACGACCCGGGCGATCCGGTCGCGGATCAGGTCGTAGTCCTTCTCGAACTCCTCCCACGGCACGGGGTGCTCCGACCCCAGCACCGCCCGCGCCAACCGGCAGACGATGGACACCTCGGAGAGCAACTGGGAGGAAGCCGGTTCCAGCCGACCCTGCGAACGGTGCACCACCGACATCGAGTCCTCGACCGTGACGAACTGCTCGCCGGTGTGCTGGAGGTCGCTCTCCGTGCGGCCCAGCGTGGGCAGGATCAACGCCTCCCGCCCGTGCACCACGTGCGACCGGTTGAGCTTGGTCGACACGTGCACGGTCAGGTCGCACGACCGCATCGCCCGCTCGGTCACCCCCGTGTCCGGCGTGGCGGCGACGAAGTTCCCGCCCACCGCGAAGAACACCTTCGCCCGCCCGTCCCGCATGGCCCGGATCGAGTCCACGGTGTCGAACCCGTGCTCGCGCGGGACCGGCACCCCGAACTCCGCCTCCAGGGCGGCCAGGAACTTCTCCGGCATCTTCTCCCAGATGCCCATCGTCCGGTCGCCTTGCACGTTCGAGTGACCGCGCACCGGGCACAGCCCCGCGCCCGGCTTGCCGATCATCCCGCGCAGCAGGGCCACGTTGGCGATCTCCTTGATCGTGGCCACGGCGTGCTTGTGCTGGGTCAACCCCATCGCCCAGCAGAAGATCGTGCGCTCGGAGGACGCCAGCATCCGCGCCAGCAGCTCGACCTGCGCGCGGGGCAGCCCGGTGGCCAGGTCCACGGCGTCCCAGTCCAGCTCCCGCACGTGCGCGGCGTACTCCTCGAACCCGTCGGTGAAGCCGTCCACGAACTCGCGGTCCACGGCGTCCCAATTCAGCAGCAGGTTGCCCACGGCCTGGAACAGCGCCTGGTCCCCGCCCAGCCGGATCTGGAGGAACTCGTCGGCCAGCTGCGTCCCCGCGCCGACCAGGCCCCGCACGTTCTGCGGGTTCTTGAACCGCAGCAGCCCGGCCTCGGGCAGCGGGTTGACCGCGACGACCTTCGCGCCCGCCTTCTTGGCGTCCTCCAGCGCGGACAGCATGCGCGGGTGGTTGGTGCCCGGGTTCTGGCCCACCACCACGATCAGGTCGGCGCGGGCGAAGTCGTCGATGCTCACCGAGCCCTTGCCGATGCCCGTGGTCTCCGACAGCGCGGCCCCGGAGGACTCGTGGCACATGTTGGAGCAGTCCGGCAGGTTGTTCGTGCCGAACGACCGCACGAGCAGCTGGTAGAGGAACGCGGCCTCGTTGCTGGTGCGCCCGGAGGTGTAGAACACGGCCTCGTCCGGGCTCGCCAGCCCGTTCAGCTTCGAAGCGACCAGCGCGAACGCGTCCGCCCACGAGATCGGCTCGTAGTGCGTGCCGCCCTCCCGCAGCACCACCGGCTCGGTCAGCCGACCCTGCTGCCCCAGCCAGTAGTCGGTCTTGTCCGCCAGCTCGGCGACGGGGTGCGCGGCGAAGAACTCCGGACCGACCCGCCGCCGGGTCGCCTCCTCGGCGACCGCCTTCGCGCCGTTCTCGCAGAACTCGGCGAGCTTGCGGTGCCCCTGCGGCTCGGGCCAGGCACACCCCGGGCAGTCGAACCCCTCGCGCTGGTTGAGCAGCCGGAGCGTGGTGACGGTCCGCCCGACGCCCATCTGCTCGACCCCGCGCTTGAGCGACACGGCGACACCGGGCAGTCCGGCCGCCCAGGTCTTGGGTCCCGTGACTTCGATCCGCGACTCGTCGACGTCCTGCTGGGGAGGCTTGCTCATGGCCTCATTCTGCGCCAAGGGGGAGCGCTGGCGCGCCCCGCGCGAGCGCGCCAGCGCCTACCGCGATCGACCGGCGCCGGCCGGGGGACGCGGGACCGCTGTCACGGGCCCCAAGGGGTTGAGAACGGCCCGTGAATCCGGCGTCGTGTCCAGCGGCGATCCGGTTGATCAACGTCAATTGTGAGCGGCACCACAAGGGTGGGCATCGGCCGAACGGGTGACCGCCTCAGTCCCGGCACCCGTCCTCAGTGCCCAGCGGTTTCGTGTGGTCGAAGTAGTACCCCGGCTCGTGCTCGGCCGGGTCGCCGGACCGGCGGGCGGCTTCGCTGATCGAGGGCGCGAGGAAGCCCGCCTTGGACGCCTCGCACGCGATCGAGTAGTTGAAGCCCTGCGTCGCGCCCGCCCACAGGCCCTGGCTCTGGGCCCTGAACCGGTCGCCGGAGCGGACCAGGTAGTCGGCCTCGGTGCGGACGACCGCGACGATCTCCATCGGGTCCACCACGGGCAGCGCGGTGGCGAAGGCGTAGGCCACCACGTAGTTGGTGTGGACGACCAGTTCGCCCTCCTCGCCCGCTTCGGCCCGCATCGTCCCGCTCACCTTGGGCTCGACGGGCAGCAGGTGCTGTCCCTTGGCGACCCGGGTCACCACCGTGGAGGCGTCCGGGTCGTTCGTCCCGTCGAACCCCTCGCGGAGGTGGTCGCGCAGGTCCTCGGCGAACAGGTCGATGAAGGCGGTCACGTCGTGCCCCTCGACGGCCCTCCGGTCCAGCCGGGAGGCGACCAGCGCCTCCTTCGTCCGCTGGTAGGCGTCGGCGACCTGTTCGGCGGAGAACTCGCCCACCGGCTGCGCCTCGGGCACCACGATCCCGGCCTCGCCGTCCGCCCAGCCCGCCGCCGGCGTCCCCTCGAACGGCCGCTCGGGGTCCACCCGGAGCACGGTGCCCGGAGCCGTCGTGGTCGAGGGCGCGGCCGTGGACTCCGGCCGGTCGAACCAGCCCGCGCGGGCCGCGCCGAACGCCCCGCCCAACACCGCCACCACCGTGAGCACCGCCAGGACCGTGCGCCGGCGCTGTCGGGACACGACCGGTCGCGGGCTGTCGGACCCCAGCCGGGCACGCCACCGGCGCTTGCGCCGCGATGCCCGGCGGGCCTCTTTGCGCGCCCGCCGCTCGACCTCGCGCAGCCACTTCTCGTCGCGCAGGTCGGGGTGGTTGCCGATGTCGTCGATGTCCACGTGCCCCTCGCTCCAGTTCGAAGTCGTTCACTCGATCGGAGTAAGGCCGGCCGGCGTTAGCAGGCGCTCCGGCCCGCCCGGCGCGTTAGCAGGTATCTGGTTCGAAGTCGATACCCGCACCTCCGTAGACTTCGCTCGTGACTGAAACGCCCACCACCCCGCAGCGACCCGAACTCCCGCCGGCCTGGAACCCGGCCGAGGTAGAGGCCGGCCTGTACGAGCGGTGGGTCGAGCGCGGTTACTTCACGGCCGACGCGTCCAGCGACAAGCCGCCGTTCACCATCGTGCTGCCGCCGCCGAACGTGAACGGCAGCCTGCACATGGGCCACGCCCTCAACCACAGCGTCATGGACGCCCTCACCCGCCGCCGCCGCATGCAGGGCTTCGAGGTCCTGTGGCTGCCCGGCACCGACCACGCGGGCATCGCGACCCAGACCGCGGTCGAGCGCGCGCTGGCCGGCGAGGGGCTGTCCCGGCACGACCTGGGCCGCGAGAAGTTCGTGGAGCGGGTCTGGCAGTGGCGCGAGGAGGTCGGCGGCCGGATCCTCGGCCAGATGCGCCGGCTGGGCGACGGCGTCGACTGGGACCGCGTCCGGTTCACGATGGACGAGGGCCTGTCCCGGGCCGTCCAGACGATCTTCAAGAAGCTGTTCGACGACGGCCTGATCTACCGCGCCGAGCGCATCATCAACTGGTGCCCGCGCTGCCAGACCGCGCTGTCGGACATCGAGGTCGACCACTCCGACGACGACGGCGAGCTGGTCTCCATCCGCTACGGCGACGGTGACCGCTCGATCGTGGTCGCCACCACCCGCGCCGAGACGATGCTGGGCGACACGGCGGTGGCCGTGCACCCCGACGACGAGCGCTACCAGCACCTCATCGGCACCGAGGTCGAGGTGCCGCTGACCGGCCGGTTCGTGCCGGTCGTGGCCGACGAGCACGTGGACCCGAAGTTCGGCACGGGCGCGGTCAAGGTCACCCCCGCGCACGACCCGAACGACTTCGAGATCGGCCAGCGCCACGACCTGCCCGCGCTGACGATCATGGACGGCCGCGGCAACATCACCGCGCACGGCCCGTTCGAGGGCCTGGACCGGTTCGAGGCCCGGCCCGCCGTGGTCGCCGCCCTGCGCGAGCAGGGCCGGATCGTCGCCGAGAAGCGCCCGTACACGCACGCCGTGGGCCACTGCTCGCGCTGCGACACGGTCATCGAGCCGCGCCTGTCCATGCAGTGGTGGGTCAAGGTCGAGCCGCTGGCCCGCGAGGCCGCGGCGGCGGTCCGCGACGGTCGCACCACGATCCACCCGCCGGAGCTGGCCAAGCGCTACTTCGACTGGGTGGACAACCTCAACGACTGGTGCATCTCGCGCCAGCTGTGGTGGGGCCACCGCATCCCGGTCTGGTACGGCCCGGACGACAAGGTCATGTGCGTCGGCCCGGACGACGAGCCGCCGGGCGAGGGCTGGGTCCAGGACGAGGACGTGCTGGACACGTGGTTCTCCTCGGGCCTGTGGCCGTTCTCCACGCTGGGCTGGCCGACGCCCACCAGCGACCTGGCGAAGTTCTACCCGACCAGCGTGCTGTCCACCGGCTACGACATCCTGTTCTTCTGGGTCGTCCGGATGATGATGTTCGGCCTGTACGCGATGGACGGCAAGCAGCCGTTCGACCACGTCTTCCTGCACGGCCTGATCCGCGACCAGTTCGGCAAGAAGATGTCGAAGTCGCGCGGCAACGGCATCGACCCGCTGGACTGGATGGACACCTACGGCGCCGACGCCACCCGGTTCACGCTGCTGCGCGGCGCGAACCCCGGCTCGGACCTGGCCATCGCGGAGGAGTGGGCGGCCGGTTCCCGCAACTTCACCACGAAGCTGTGGAACGCCACCCGGTTCGCCCTGAGCAACGGGGCCAACGTCGAGTCGCCGCTGCCCGCGCGCGAGTCGCTGACCGACGCCGACCGCTGGATCCTGGACCTGCTGGACCAGCTGGTGTCCGATGTGGACGGCCAGTTCGAGCAGTTCCAGTTCGGCAAGCTGGCCGAGGCGCTCTACCACTTCACGTGGGACGAGTTCTGCGACTGGTACCTGGAGCTGGCCAAGGTCCAGATCGCCGAGGGCGGCGAGCGCGCCGAGTCCACCCGGCTGGTCCTGGGTCACGTGCTCGACGTGGTGCTGCGCCTGCTGCACCCGTTGACGCCGTTCGTCACCGAGACCCTGTGGACCACGCTGACCGGCGGCGAGTCCCTCGTCATCGCCGAGTGGCCCAAAGCCCACGGTGGTGCGCGGGACGAGGTCGCGGCGCAGCGGGTCGAGGGCCTGAAGAAGCTGGTCACCGAGATCCGCCGGTTCCGCTCCGACCAGGGCCTCAAGCCCGCGCAGAAGGTCGCGGGCAAGGTGCGCGGCGCGTGCTGCGTGGACCTGATCGACCAGGTCCCGGCGGTGCTGTCGCTGACCCGGATGACCGAGCCGGACGAGGGCTTCCAGGTGTCGGTGTCGCTGGAGGTCGGCCTGCCCAAGGGCACGGTCAAGGTCGAGCTGGACCTGTCCGGCGCGATCGACGTGGCCGCCGAGCGGAAGCGCCTGGCCAAGGACCTCGCGGTGGCGGAGAAGGAGCGGGCCCAGTGCGAGGGCAAGCTCGACAACCCCGCGTTCACCGACAAGGCGCCCGCCGAGGTCGTGGAGAAGATCAAGGGCCGGTTGGCCGCGGCCAACGCCGAGATCGAACGCATCCACGCCCGCCTAGAGACGCTGCCGCAGTCGTGACCGCGCCCGAGGCCCTGGAGGAGCTCCGCCAGGTCGAGGCGGAGCTGAACCAGCGCTGGCCGGAGACCAAGCTCGACCCGAGCGTGGACCGGATCAAGGCGCTGGCGGAGATCCTGGGCGACCCGCAGACGTCCTACCCGGTGATCCACATCGGCGGCACGAACGGCAAGACGTCCACGTCCCGCATGGTCGACGCGCTGCTCACGCGCGTCGGCTTGCGCACCGGCCGGTACACCAGCCCGCACCTCCAGCTGGTGACCGAGCGGATCAACGTGGACAACGCGCCGATCAGCCCCGAGCGCTACGTCGAGGTGTACCGGGACATCGAGCCCTACATCGGGATCGTGGACAGCCGGTCCGAGGTGCCGATGAGCAAGTTCGAGGTGCTCACCGGCATGGCGTTCGCGGCGTTCGCGGACGCCCCGGTGGACGCGGCGGTCATCGAGGTCGGCATGGGCGGCCGGTGGGACGCCACGAACATCGCCGACGGCAAGATCGCCGTGCTGTGCCCGATCGGCCTGGACCACACCGACTACCTGGGCGACTCGCTCGAGGGCATCGCCGAGGAGAAGGCCGGGATCATCAAGCCCGGCGCGGTGGCGCTGCTGGCCGAGCAGGACCCGGCCGTCGAACGCGTGCTCCTGCGGCGGGTGGCCGAGGTGGACGCCACCGTGGCGCGGCAGGGGTCGGAGTTCGCCGTCCTCCAGCGCGATGTCGCCGTAGGCGGCCAGGTGCTGCGGTTGCAGGGCCTGGGCGGGGTGTACGACGAGATCTTCCTGCCGCTGCACGGCGCCCACCAGGCCGCGAACGCCGCTCTGGCGCTGGCGGCGGTGGAGGCGTTCTTCGGCGCCGGCGCGGACCGGCAGCTGGACATCGAGGCGGTGCGCGAGGCGTTCGCGACCGTGGCCTCCCCGGGTCGGTTGGAGCGGGTGCGCTCGGCTCCGACTGTGCTGGTGGACGCCGCCCACAACCCGCACGGCGCGAAGGCGTTGGCTCGCGCGCTGGACGAGGAGTTCGGGTTCCGCAAGCTGGTCGCCGTCGTGGGCGTGATGGACGACAAGGACGCCGTGGGCATCCTGAGCGAGCTGGAACCGGTCGTGAACGAGATCGTGCTGACCGCGAACTCGTCGCCGCGCGCGATGGACCCGGACCTGCTGGCCGGGGTGGCGATCCCGATCTTCGGCGAGGACCGCATGGTCGTGCAGCCGCACCTGGTCGACGCGATCGAGGAGGCCGTGCGGCTGGCGGAGGAGGACGACGACGGCGGCGTGGTGTCCGGCGGCGGCGTCGTGGTGACGGGCTCGGTGGTCACCGCCGGCGAGGCCCGCGCCCTGTTCGGGAAGGCGCCGCAATGACCGAGCCGGCCCCCGCGCCCGTACCCGCGCCGAAGAAGGACCCGATGAAGTCGTTCCGGGGCGTGATGGCCGGGACGCTCATCCTGGAGGCCGTCGTCGTCGCCCTGGCGCTGCCGGTGGTCGCGAACCTCGGCGGCGGGATCGGGACGGGCACCGGTTACCTGGTGCTGGGGCTGATCGTCGCGCTGATCGGGACCTGCGCGGTGTTGAAGCGGCGGTGGGCGGTGGCGCTCATCGTCACCGTGCACGTGGTCATGGTCGCGTCGTGGTTCGCCATGACCGCGCTGGGTGCGATCGGTGTCCTGTTCAGCCTGGTGTGGGTGTACCTGCTGTGGCTGCGCCGGGACGTGGCCAAGCGCATGGCCGAGGGTCGGCTGCCGAGCCAGCAGTCCTGATGACCGTTCCGGGGGACGACACCACCACAGCTTGGGCTCAACGCGTCGACGCCCTGGTCGCCGCTCGCCGAGTGCCGTGCCTGCCCGCCCTGCCGGCGGACGTCCGGTCCCAGGTCGTCGTGCCGGCGGACCGCATGGGCGTGGACGAGTTCTTCGCGGTGGCGGTGCGGGTGGGTGCGACCTTGCTGTACCGGGAGGTCGAGGTGGTGACCCCGGAACACCTGAGCGGCGGGCCGTGGAACGTCCTGGAGGGCGGGACGACCGACGACCTGGTGGCCGAGCCCGAGGCGTACGTCGGGCGCGCGATGTCCGTCCGGGTCGGGTTCGCGCACCAGGGTGTCGTGCACACGTGGGTGGCGATCGCGCCTTGGCGTGCGGCTTTGCGGCGGGCGGCGGAGGAGCTGGCCCGGATGGCGCTGTGGCCGGAGGAACGTGTGGCGGCGCTGGCCGCGCAGCTCGCCCAGGAGCCGGAGTTGCGCCTGCTGCAACCCGGCTACAGCCCTTCCGCGGTGGAGCGGAGGCTGGCCGATCACGAGGTCGTGGGGCCGTTCCTGGCCTCCGACCAGGACCGGCCGGGCGCGGCGAAGGCCGTGGGTTTGGCCTGGGAGCAGGTCGAGCGGGAGCGGGCGGCGGTCGAGGAGCGGATGCGCGAGCGGCTGGGGGAACTGGCCGAAGGGCTGGCGTTCGACCCGGAGTTCCTGGCGCACGACCTGGTGGGGGACCGGCGCAGGGACGCGGAGCGGTTCCTGTTCGACGCCGGCGGCGGGTACACGCTGTCGCGGACGATCATCGCCGAACTGGAGTCCCGCGCGCGGAAGCTGCGGCCCAAAGCACCCTGACGGCGGTGTTCCGAGGTCGTAAGGGCCTTGTTCACCCCGCATTCGTATCCGGCGGCTACAAACCGGCCATGAGCGAAGGTGGAATGAACCGGCGGACGCTGCTGCGCGCCGGCACGGTCGGGGTCGCGGCGGCGTTCGTGCCCGGGGTGGCCCTGGCGCAGAGCGGTCGACCGGTGTTGACGCACGGCGTGCAGACCGGGGACGTGACGTTCGACGGCGGTCTGGTGTGGACGCGGGCCGACCGTCCCTCGCGGATGGTCGTCGAGATCTCGCGGGACGCCGACTTCCGGCACGTCCGCACGGTGCGCGGCCCGGTGCTGACCCCGGAGACCGGTGGCACCGGCAAGGTCCGGCTGCGCGGGTTGCCGCCCGGCCGTGAGGTGCACTACCGGGTGATCGCCGAGGACCTGGACGGGCGGGCGCGCAGCGAGGCCGCCACCGGCACCTTCCGCACGGCGCCCCTGGGCAACGAGGGCGTCCGGTTCGTCTGGTCCGGCGACGTGGCGGGCCAGGGCTGGGGCAGCAACCCCGACCTCGGCGGCATGCCGCTGTTCGGCGCGATGGCCGCCCGCCGCCCCGACTTCTTCATCAACAGCGGCGACACGGTCTACGCGGACAACCCGCTCAAGGAGACCGTGACCCTCCCGGACGGCCGGATCTGGCGCAACGTCGTCACGCCCGAGAAGCTCAAGGTCGCCGAGACCCTCGACGAGTACCGCGGCCAGTTCGCCTACAACCTGCTCGACCCGATGTACCGCGAGTTCGCCTCCCAGGTGCCCATGTTCGTGCAGTGGGACGACCACGAGGTGGTCAACAACTGGTACCCGGGCGAGATCCTGACCCTCCCGCAGTACACCGAGAAGCGGGTGGACGTGCTGGCCGCGCGGGCCTTCCAGGCCTTCCACGAGTGGCAGCCGATCGACCCCCGCCAGGCCGTGGACGGCCGCGTCTACCGGAAGTTCTCCTACGGCCGGCACGTCGACGTCTTCATCCTCGACATGCGCTCCTACAAGGACGCCAACACCTCGTCCCGGACCGACCCGGGTCACGTGCTGGGCGAGCAGCAGGCGCGCTGGCTGGTCCGCGAGCTGGACCGGTCGAACGCCACCTGGAAGGTCATCGCCGCGGACCTGCCGATCGGCCTGACCGTGCCCGACGGCACCGACATCGAGGGCGTCGCCAACGGCCTGCCGGGTGTGCCCGGTGGCCGCGAGCACGAGCTGGCGTGGGTGCTGCGGGAGCTGAAGAAGCGGCGCGTGCGCAACACGGTGTGGTTGACCGCGGACGTGCACTACACCGCCGCGCACCACTACTCGCCGGAGCGTGCGGCGGTCGGCGACTTCGACCCGTTCTGGGAGTTCGTGTCCGGTCCCGCACACGCGGGCGCGTTCGGGCCGAACACGCTGGACCCGACCTTCGGCCCGGAGGCGGTGTTCGTGCACGCCCCGCCGGCCGCCAACACGTCCCCGCTGGACGGCTTCCAGCACTTCGGCGAGGTCGAGGTGTCGCGGGACGGCGAGCTGACGGTGTTCCTGCGCGACCTCAAGGGCGTCTCGCTGTGGTCGAAGACGCTCCAGCCCGAGCGCCGTTAGTTTCTGCAAGAGTTTGCAGGCTCTGACCTCTTGTTAGACCAAGATTGTCGTGGTTTTGTGAGCCCTCGCCCGGTCCTGCGCCGGGCGAGGGCTTGCAAGTTCTTGCGACAAGGAGGTCGCCCATGCGTCGCCGCTTGGGTTTGGTCGCCCTGCTGATAGGCGGGTTGCTGCTGCCGGTTGGTGAGGTCGCCGCCGCACCCGCCGAACGCCTGGCCGTCGGGTCGGTCGAAGACATCGCGCCGGGGGTGCGGGACGGGGACCAGGGTCTGGCCCGCGACGCCATTCGGGACGACCTGTCCGGCGAGCGGTTCTACTTCGTGATGCCCGACCGGTTCGCCAACGGCGACCCGCGCAACGACCGCGGCGGCACGTCCGACCCCGACCGGCTCAAGACCGGGTTCGACCCGGCCGACAAGGGCTTCTACCACGGCGGCGACCTCAAGGGCCTCCAGCAGAAGCTCGACTACCTCGACGGCCTGGGCGTCACGGCGATTTGGATGACGCCGATGTTCGCCAACCGCTGGGTGCAGGGCGAGGGCGCGGACGCCTCCGCCGGCTACCACGGCTACTGGACCACCGACTTCACCAAGCTCGACCCGCACTTCGGCACCACCAACGACATGCGCCGCCTGATCCGCGACGCGCACGGCCGCGGCATCAAGGTGTTCTTCGACATCGTCGCCAACCACACCGCGGACCTGATCGACCACGCCGAGGGCGAGTACGACTACGTGTCCACGGGCGCGGTCCCCTACCTGGACCCCGAGGGCCGGCCGGTCGACATCGCCGAGATCGCCGGGCAGGAGGACTTCCCGAAGCTCACCGCCCCCTACACGCCGGTGGTGCGCGGGAAGAAGACCCCGGACTGGCTCAACGACCCGTCGCTCTACCACAACCGCGGGAACTCGACGTTCAGCGGCGAGTCCAACGGCTACGGCGACTTCGCCGGCTTGGACGACCTGATGACCGAGCACCCGAAGGTCGTCGCGGGCATGAAGCGGATCTTCACCAACTGGATCGACGTGCTGGGCATCGACGGCTACCGCGTCGACACCGTCAAGCACGTGAACATGGAGTTCTGGCAAGCGCTTGCGCCGCACGTGAAGCGGTACGCCGAACAGCGCGGCAAGAAGGACTTCTTCGTGTTCGGCGAGGTCTTCGACGCCAACCCCGCCGTGACCTCCCGCTACTCCACGACCGGCCGGATGCAGGCGGTGCTGGACTTCCCGTTCCAGAGCGGGGCGTCGTCGTTCCTGTCCGGGCGGGGCGCGGCTCGGTTGGGTGAAGTGCTGGTCGACGATGACCGGTACACCGACGCCGATTCCAACGCGTCCTCCCTGCCGACGTTCCTGGGCAACCACGACATGGGCCGCATCGCGTGGATGATCCGGCAGAACCGCTCCGGTATCACCGAGTCCGAGCTGCTGGACCGCCTCAAGCTGGGCAACTCCCTGATGTACCTGTGGCGCGGCAACCCGGTCGTCTACTACGGCGACGAGCAGGGCTTCGCGGGCACGGGCGGCGACAAGCTGGCGCGCCAGGACATGTTCGCTTCTAGGACCCCCGAGTACGTCGCCGAAGACCTGGTGGGCAGCGACCGGACCGGCGCGGTGGACAACTTCGCCACCGACCACCCGCTGTACCGGCAGCTGCGCGACCTGGCCGCGTTCGTCGACACGGACCCGGTGTGGCGCGACGGCAACCAGACCCTGCGGTACGCCTCCGGTGACGTGATCGCGTTCAGCCGGGTCGGGTCCGCGCAGGTCGAGCACCTGGTGGTGGCCAACGCGGGCACCTCCGCGACGATCGTGGACGTCCCGGTCGGCAGCTCCTCGGTGACCCCGCTGTGGCCGTCGTCGGGAGCTCCGGTGCAGGCCGTGGACGGCAAGGTCAGCGTCCCCGTGCCTCCCCTGTCCGCAGTGGTGCTGAAGGGTTCCAAGCTGTCCGCGTCCGCTCCCACGCCGACCCTGGTGGTGCCGGCCGCCGGCACGGTGCTGGACGACCGGGTGGAGCTGCGGGCGGACGGGATCACGTCGTCGTTCGCGCAGGCCACGTTCGCCGCGCGGGTCGAGGGCCAGTCCGACTGGACGGTCCTGGGCACCGACGACGCCGCGCCCTACCGGGTGTTCGCGGACCTGGCCGGGCTGCCCGGCGCGGCCGTGGGCAAGAAGGTCGAGATCCGGGTGGTGGCCAAGGACTCCGCCGGGACGCTCGGTGCGGACGGCGCCTCGCTGGCGCTGGTCGCCGCGCCGCCGGTGCAGCCGCCGGGCGCGGTCGCGTCGGACTGGCTGGTCGTGCACTACAACCGCCCGGCGGGGGACTACGACGGGTGGGGCCTGCACGTCTGGGGTGACGTGGTGGACGGTCCGACCTGGCAGCAGCCGCTGCCGTTCGCGGGCGAGACCCCGTACGGCCGGTTCGCGTGGGTGAAGCTCAAGCCGGGCGCGAAGAACGTCGGCATCATCGCCCACCGGGGCGACGAGAAGGACACCGACGCGGACCGGTTCGTGGACCCGAGCGTGTCGCCGCAGGTGTGGTTGCGCCAGGGCCAGTCGGCCGTGCACCCGAACGAGGTCGCGGCCACCGGCGAGGCGGTCGTGCACCACAGCGGTGACACCACCGGTCTGATCGCGCGCGCAGGCACGACGGAAGTTCCGTTCAGCGGGGGAGTGGCGCGCATCCCGGCGTCGGGTCCGGTCGAGTTCTCGTTGGTGCGCAACGGGACCGTGGAGGCGTCCGGGCGCAACTCCGGTCACGCGTGGGCGAAGTCGGGTGACCCGAAGGTCTACGGGAGCCTAGCCGCGCTGGAGAACCGCGCGGTGATCCACTACCACCGGCCCGCGGGCGACTACGCGGACTGGACGCTGTACCACTGGACGGGGTCGTTGGAGCCCAGCCCCGGCTGGAACCAGTCGCGCGTGCCGGACGGCTCGGACGGGTTCGGCGTCTACTGGTCGGTGCCGCTCGCGCCGGGCGCGGCGGGGCTGAGCAACATCATCCACCGCGGTGACGCCAAGGACCCGGGTCCGGACCAGTTCCTCGACCTCAACGGCACCGGGCACGAGGTCTGGTACGTGTCGGGCTCGGTGCGGCCGGACGGGTCGGCGTCGTACGTGCTGCCGCCCTCGGGCGGTCCCGGCGTGGACGACGACCTGACCAAGGCCAAGGCGATCTGGGTGACCCGCGACCTGGTGGTGTGGGACGTGCCGGTCGTGGCGTCCGACGGCTACCGCCTGGAGTACGGCGGGAAGGTGCTGCGGCTGGCGCCTTCCGATTCCGCGGTGCCGGCGCAGTTCCCGCACCTGCGGGGCAAGCCCGTGTTCAAGGTGCTGGACGGCGCTCGGGTGGACGAGGCGTTGCGGGACAAGCTGTCCGCCGTGCACGTCGACTCCGGCGGCGGGCTGCGGCACCGCACGGGCGTGCAGATCGCGGGCGTGCTCGACGACCGGTACGCGGCAGCGGCGGCGAAGCTGACCTACGGGCCGGTGTTCGATGGGGACAAGGTCTCCGTGCGGCTGTGGGCGCCCACCGCGTCCTCGGTCAAGCTGCGCCTGTTCGACCAGCCGACCGGTGAGCCGACCCGCGTGCTGGACCTGCGGCGCGACGACGCCTCCGGCTCGTGGTCGGGCAGCGGGCGGTGGAAGGACCGGTACTACCAGTTCGAGGTGACCGTGGCCGGGAAGTCCGTGGTGGTCACCGACCCGTACTCGGTGGCGCTGGCGGTGAACTCGACGCACTCGCAGTTCGCCGACCTGACCGACGCGCGCACCATGCCCGAGGGCTGGCGGCAGGACGTGGCCCGCGGTCTGGACGACCCGACCGAGCACGGCATCACGGAGCTGCACGTCCGGGACTTCTCCATCGGTGACCAGTCGGTGCCCGAGGCCGAGCGCGGCACGTACAAGGCGTTCACGCATCGCGACTCGACCGGCATGACGCACCTGCGGCAACTGGCCGAAGCCGGGCTGGACACCGTGCACCTGCTGCCCACGTTCGACATCGCGACCATCCCCGAGAAGCGCTCCGACCGGCAGGAACCGGCGTGCGACCTGGCCGCCCTGCCTGCGGACTCGACGGCACAGCAGGAGTGCGTGACGGCGGCGGCTGCTCGTGACGGCTTCAACTGGGGCTACGACCCGTTCCACTACGACGTGCCGGAGGGTTCGTACGCCACCGACGACGCCCAGTCCGGGTGGGCGCGGTCGAAGCAGTACCGCGAGATGGTGAAGTCGTTGCACGACAACGGCAACCGGGTCGTCGTGGACGTGGTCTACAACCACACCGCGGCCTCCGGTGACGCGGTCACGTCCGTGCTGGACAAGGTCGTGCCCGGGTACTACCACCGGCTCAACCTCGACGGCACCGTCGCGAACTCCACGTGCTGCGCCAACACCGCGTCCGAGAACGCCATGATGGGCAAGCTGGTCGTGGACTCGGTGGTGCGCTGGGCGAAGCTCTACAAGGTCGACGGCTTCCGGTTCGACCTGATGGGCCACCACCCGAAGGCGAACATCCTGGCCGTGCGGGCGGCGCTGGACGCGTTGACCGTCGAGAAGGACGGCGTGGACGGCCGCAAGATCCGCATCTACGGCGAGGGCTGGGACTTCGGCGAGGTCGCCGGGAACGCCCGGTTCGAGCAGGCCACGCAGGCGAACATGGCGGGCACCGGCATCGGCACGTTCAGCGACCGGCTGCGCGACGCCGTGCGCGGCGGCGGCCCGTTCGACGCCGACCCGCGCACGCAGGGCCTGGGTTCGGGCCTGGCGGGCGACCTCAACGGGTCCCCGGCCAACGGCGACGTCGACGCGCGACTGGCCAACTACAGCGACCTGGTGAAGCTGGGCATGGCCGGCAACATGGCCTCCTACCGCTTCCAGTCCACGGCGGGTGGTGTGGTTTCCGGCCGGGACGTGCCCTACAACGGCTCGCCGGGCGGGTACACGGGCGCGCCAGCCGACGTCATCACGTACGTGGACGCGCACGACAACGAAACCTTGTTCGACTCGCAGACCTACAAGCTGCCCGTCGCAACGTCGATGGCCGACCGCGTGCGGATGCAGAAGGTCGCCCTAGCTCCCGTCCTGCTGGGCCAGGGACAACCGTTCCTGCACGCCGGCGCGGAGTTCCTGCGCTCGAAGTCCTTGGACCGCAACAGCTACGACTCGGGCGACTGGTTCAACCGCTACGACCCGTCCCTGCACGACAACGGCTTCGGCCGCGGCCTCCCCCCGGCCGCGGACAACCAGGACAAGTGGCCGTACGCCGCTCCCTTGCTGGCCACGCCGTCCTTGAAGCCCACGTCAGCCGACATGCGCCAGGCCATGACCAACACCCTGGAACTGCTCCGCATCCGCCGCTCGTCCCCGCTGTTCACCCTCAACGACGCGGCTCTGGTGCAGCAGAAGCTGTCGTTCCCGTCCGCCGACCCGGGCCTGGTCGTAGCCCTGCTGGACGACACCGCCGGCCCGGACGTGGACCCGTCCCTCAACGCGGTCCTGCTAGTGGTCAACCCGTTCCCAACAGCTCGCTCGGTCACGGTCCCCGGCACGTGGCAGAACCACCCACTGAGCAGCGACAAGGCCACCTTCGACAACGGCCTGTCCATCCCACCCAGGTCGGTGGTGGTCCTGACCCGCTAGTGGTCGGTCAACTCCACCCGTGACCGCACGTCCTCGTCGCGGAGGATCCGAAACTCCCGATCCTCCGCGACGAGGACTTTCAGGAACCCAGGACTCGTCTCCACCACATACGCCTCGATGGTGCCGTCGTTCGTCTCGATCCGCTCCCCAGGCACCCAGGGCGTCCCGACGACAGCCGCCACCACCAGGGCAACCGCCCCGACGATCCACCCGATCCGCCGCAACACGAACTTGGCCGGCCCAGGCTCGTTGTCCCGATGCCGCACAGCGATCACCGCCAACGCCGCCGCCATCCCCACTGCCGCCACCGGCACCCACCACTGGTGGTAGGTCAACACATGCGCCACCAGAAACGCCACCAACACCGTCACCGCCAACGGCGCCGCCCGCGACCGCGTGGCCGCCGAGTAGAAGACGGTCAACGGCACCATCAGCACCAACAGCACACTGCTGATCCGCTGGTCGGCCATGAACGTGCCGAGGAACAACCCAGGCGCGTCCTCCAGGTCCAACGTGTGCAGCAACGCGAACGTCGTGTGCCAGTCGTAGCGAGACACCGCCAGCAACCTGAGCAGCACGAACAACACCGCCGCGCCGGTGAGGGTGGTGCCGAGATGGGAGCCCTCGCTGTTCCGGGTGGTCACGGCGGGCACTATGGCACTTCCGGCCGCGTCCCACCCGCCGGTACGACCGTCTGATCCACCAGAGCTGAGCAGGCGGCCTACGGAGGTGCTCGCGGCGGGCGCTGTGAGGGCTCCGGCTACCCTTCACCCACCGGAAGAACTCGTACGAAGGAGTACCAACGGCCGTGAGCGAGCGCACCCTGGTCCTGGTCAAGCCCGATGGCGTCAGCCGCGGCCTGGTCGGCGAGGTCATCTCCCGCATCGAGCGCAAGGGCCTCACCCTGGCCGCCCTCGAACTGCGCACCGTGGACCGCGCGACCGCCGAGCAGCACTACGCCGAGCACGACGGCAAGCCGTTCTTCAACGACCTGGTCGAGTTCATCACCGGCGGACCGCTGGTGGCCCTGGTCGTGGAGGGCACGCGGGCCATCGCCGCGTTCCGCCAGCTGGCCGGCGGCACCGACCCGGTCGAGAAGGCCACGCCGGGCACGATCCGCGGCGACTTCGGCCTGGAGGTCCAGTTCAACCTGGTCCACGGCTCGGACTCGCCGGAGTCGGCCGAGCGCGAGATCAAGCTCTGGTTCCCGAACCTTTGAGCTGCCAACCCGACGGCCCGGACCGCCCCGCGCGGTCCGGGCCGTCGTTGTAGTCGGTCCGGGTGCGGCGAGGGGACGAGCCGTTGCCGCCAGCCGCGGAGCCGTGCAGGACCACGCCTTCCGGGAAGCCCAGAGGCAAGGCCATGCGGACGTCGTCGAAGCGCACGTCGCCCACCGCGATCGCGTACGGCAGCCGCCCCCACTCCCGAAAACCCAAGCTCTCGTACAGCTCGATCGCACCGTGGTTGTTGCCCCGCACGCCCAAGGTCAACATCTCCAGCCCCGCCGACCGAGCGTGCGACACGATCGCCGACACCAGCAGCCGCCCCAACCCCAAGCCCCGCGCCGAAGGGTGTGCGGTAACCCGACCGACCTCGGCGGAGTGCGTGAACACGGCGCTGGGGTTGCGCAGCCACGTGGCCGTCCCCCGCACGACACCGTCGACAACGGCCACCACCAAAGCCCCGTCACCGGACGCGACGCGGGTCATCACCACGTCCAGCCACGCGTCGGTCTCCGCCCGTGACGGCGGCACCTGCCAGCCGATCGCCCCGCCGGCCGCCACCACGTCGTGCAGCACAGCGTGCACCGAGGTCCGCAACGACGAATCCGCCACCGAAGGCCAGAGCAGCTCGATCCCCATGCCGCCCACCCTAAAACCGCTCCCGGACTGTCGTACCCCGCCGCTACCGTGACGAACGTGACCACCCTCGTCGACGCCAAAGGCCTGACCAAGCACTTCGGCACGTTCGAAGCCGTCCGGGGCATCGACGTCGAAGTCCGCCGGGGCGAGGCGTTCGGGTTCCTCGGGCCCAACGGCGCCGGCAAGTCCTCGACCATGCGGATGGTGTCGTGCGTGTCGCCGCGCACCGGGGGCGACCTGACCGTCCTGGGCATGGACCCCAACCGCGACGGTCCCCGCATCCGCGCCCGGCTCGGCGTCGTCCCGCAGCAGGACAACCTGGACACCGAGCTGACCGTCCGGCAGAACCTGGAGATCTACGGCCGCTACTTCGGCATGTCCCGCGCCGCCGTGCGCGCCAAGGCGACGGAACTGCTCGACTTCGCCCAGCTCACCGAGCGCGCCGACGACGAGGTGGAGCCGCTGTCCGGCGGCATGAAGCGCCGTCTCACCATCGCCCGGTCCCTGGTCAACGACCCGGAGCTGGTGGTCCTCGACGAACCCACCACGGGCCTGGACCCGCAGGCCCGCCACCTGCTGTGGGACCGGCTGTTCCGGCTCAAGCAGAACGGCGTCACGCTCATCATCACCACCCACTACATGGACGAGGCCGAACAGCTCTGCGACCGGCTCGTGGTCATGGACGGCGGCAAGATCGTCGCCGAGGGCTCGCCGGTCGACCTGATCCGCCGCTACTCCACGCGCGAGGTGCTGGAGCTGCGCTTCCCGCCGGGCGAGCAGGACGCCACACCGGTGCAGGGCCTCGCCGACCGCATCGAGGTGCTGCCCGACCGGCTGCTGCTCTACACCGACGACGGCGAGGCCGCCCTGTCCGCCGCGCACAACCGGGGTGTGCGGCCGGCGTCGAGCCTGGTCCGCCGCAGTTCGCTGGAGGACGTGTTCCTCCGCCTCACCGGCCGGACGTTGGTGGACTGATGCTGGCCGTCCTGGAGTACCAGTGGACGTGGTACCGCCGGAACTGGCGGTCCTCGGCGGTGACGACGTTCGTCAACCCGCTGCTGTTCCTGCTCGCGATGGGCATGGGCTTCGGCTCGCAGGTGGCGGCCGGTCCGGCCACCGGCGGCGAGCGGTACGTGGTGTTCCTCGCCCCGGCGCTGGTGGTGACCACGGCCGTGCAGACCGCGATGTTCGAGTCGTCCTGGTCGGTGTTCTCCCAGTTCAAGTGGCAGCGGACGTTCCACGGCATGGTCGCCACCCCGGTCACGCCCGCGCACGTCCTCTACGGGCAGCTGCTGTGGGTCGCGCTCAAACTCACCTTCGGCTGCACGGCGTTCCTGCTGGTCGCGGGCGTGCTGGGGGCGTTGAGGTCGCCGTGGGCGGTGGTGGCGCTGCCGGTGGGCGTGCTGACCGGAATGGCGTTCAGCGCGCTGCTCGTCGCCTACACCGCGACCCGGGAGAAGCCGGACTCGTTCAGCAGCCTCTTCCGGTTCGTGGTCATCCCGATGACCCTGTTCACCGGCGCGTTCTTCCCGCTGAGCCAGTTGCCGGGCTGGCTGCACCCGGTGGCCTGGGTCACGCCCGTGTGGCACGGCATCGAGCTGGCCCGGGGCGCCGCGTCCGGCACGCTGGGCGTGCTGCCCGCGCTGGGCCACCTCGCCTACCTGTCCGCGCTGGTCGCCGTGGGAGTGCTCCTCGGCCGCCGCTTCTTCGCCCGACGACTGGCGGTGTGATCGCAGATGACCCGAACGCTCGACCGCGACGCCTCCGCCAGCCGGGGCCTGCTGCTGCGCATCGTGCCGCCCGGCCTGTACGTGGGCCGCCCGCACGTCATCGTCGAACGCGCCCACCTGGTGTACCGCCGGGCGTGGACGGCCTTCGTCTCCGGCTTCTTCGAACCGCTGTTCTTCCTGCTGTCCCTGGGCTTCGGCTTCGGCCAACTGGTCAGCACCGTGGACGGCCTGCCCTACCCGGCGTTCGTCGCGCCCGCCCTGCTGGCCGCCTCGGCGATGAACGGGGCCGTGTTCGACACGACGTTCAACCTGTTCCTCAAGGTCAAGTACTCCAAGGTGTACGAGGCGATGTTGAACACCCCGATGGGGCCGATCGACATCGCCGTGGGCGAGGCGACCTGGGCGTTGCTGCGTGGCGGCCTGTACTCGGCCGGGTTCATCGCGGTGATGCTCGGGTTCGGGCTCATCTCCTCGGCCTGGGCGCTGCTGGCGCTGCCCGCGTGCCTGCTGGTGGCGCTGGCGTTCGCGGCGGTGGGCATGGCGGGCAGCACGTTCATGCGGTCGTGGCACGACTTCGACCTGGTGCAGCTGGTGGTGCTGCCGCTGTTCCTGTTCTCGACGACCTTCTACCCGCTGTCGGTGTACCCGTCGTGGCTCCAGGCGATCGTCCAGTGGACCCCGCTGTACCACTCGATCGAGCTGCTCAGGGCGCTGACCACGGGTTCCGTCGGCTGGGGCGTCCTGACGCACGTGGCCTACCTGGTCGTGATGGCCGGTGTGGGGGTGCTCGTGGCGTCCCGGCGGCTGGGCAAGTTGCTCACCTCCTGAGCCGGGCCAACACTGGACGGAGTCGTCCCTTCACGGGAGGTCGTCATGGACGTGATCGTGCTCGTCGGCCGAATCCTGTTCGTCCTGCTCTTCCTCAGCTCCGCGTTCGGCCACTTCACCAAGACCGAGGGCATGGCGGGGTACGCCGAGTCCAAGGGCGTGCCCAAGCCCAAGCTCGCCACCCAGGCGAGTGGCGCGGTGCAGCTCGTGGCCGCGTTGATGGTGGCGCTGGGCGTGTGGGCGGACCTGGGGGCGCTGCTGCTCGTGCTGTTCCTGCTGCCCACGGCGTTCCTCATGCACCCGTTCTGGAAGGAGCGGGACCCGCAGGCCAGGCAGGGGGAGACGGTCCAGTTCAGCAAGGACATCTCGCTGGCGGGCGCGGCGTTGATGTTCTTCGGCCTGTACGCGGGCGCGGGCTCCGAGCTGGGGCTGACCGTCACGGGACCGCTGTTCTGAGCGCTTCCGGCGATGCCGTTACCCTGGGCGTGTGAGTGTCGAGTCCGTTTTCCCCGCGTTGGAGCCCCTGCTGCCGCGGGTGTCCAAGCCCGTGCAGTACGTCGGCGGGGAGTTGAACGCGACCGTCAAGGACTGGGACGCCGCCGCCGTGCGGTGGGCGTTGATGTACCCGGACGCCTACGAGGTCGGGCTGCCCAACCAGGGCGTCATGATCCTCTACGAAGTGCTCAACGAGCAGCCGGACGTGCTGGCCGAGCGCACCTACGCGGTGTGGCCGGACCTCGAGGCGCTCATGCGCGAGCACGGCGTGCCGCAGTTCACCGTGGACGCGCACCGGCCGGTGAAGGCGTTCGACCTGTTCGGGGTGAGCTTCGCCACCGAGCTGGGCTACACGAACCTGCTCACCGCGCTGGACCTCGCGGGCATCCCGCTGCACGCCGAGGACCGCGGTGACGACGACCCCGTGGTGGTGGCCGGCGGGCACGCGGCGTTCAACCCGGAGCCGATCGCGCCGTTCGTCGACGCGGCCGTGCTGGGCGACGGCGAGGAAGCCGTCCTGGAGATCACCGACCTGGTGCGGGCGTGGAAGGCCGAAGGGCGGCCCGGCGGCCGGGACGAGCTGCTGCTGCGCCTGGCCGAGACCGGCGGCGTGTACGTGCCCCGGTTCTACGACGTGGAGTACCTGCCCGACGGGCGCATCCAGCGCGTGGTGCCCAACCGCGAGCGCGTGCCGTACCGGGTGTTCAAGCGGACCACGATGGACCTCGACGCGTGGCCGTACCCGAAGCAGCCGCTGGTGCCGCTGGCGGAGTCCGTGCACGAGCGGATGAGCGTGGAGATCTTCCGCGGCTGCACCCGCGGGTGCCGGTTCTGCCAGGCGGGCATGATCACGCGGCCGGTGCGCGAGCGGTCCATCGAGGGCATCGGCGCGATGGTGCAGCGCGGCCTGGAGGCGACCGGCTTCGAGGAGGTCGGGCTGCTGTCGCTGTCCAGCGCGGACCACTCGGAGATCGCCGAGGTCACCAAGGGCCTCGCCGACCGCTACGAGGGCACGAACACCTCGCTGTCGCTGCCCTCGACCCGCGTGGACGCGTTCAACATCGACCTGGCCAACGAGCTGTCCCGCAACGGCCGCCGTTCGGGCCTGACGTTCGCGCCCGAGGGCGGCAGCGAGCGCATCCGGCGCGTGATCAACAAGATGGTGTCCGAGGAGGACCTCATCCGGACGGTCAGCGCGGCGTTCGGCGCGGGGTGGCGGCAGGTGAAGCTGTACTTCATGTGCGGTCTGCCGACCGAGACCGACGACGACGTCCTCCAGATCGCCGAGATGGCCAAGAACGTGATCCGCGCGGGCCGCGAGGTCAGCGGGCGCAAGGACATCCGCTGCACGATCTCCATCGGCGGTTTCGTGCCCAAGCCGCACACGCCGTTCCAGTGGGCGGCGCAGTGCGATCCGGCCACTGTGGACAGTCGGTTGCGCAAGCTGCGGGAGGCGGTCAACTCCGACCGTTCCCTGGGCCGCAACATCGGCATGCGCTACCACGACGGCCAGCCGTCCCTGATCGAGGGCCTGCTGTCCCGCGGCGACCGCCGGATCGGCAAGGTCATCGAGCGGGTGTGGCGCGAGGGCGGCCGTTTCGACGGCTGGTCCGAGCACTTCTCCTACGACCGCTGGGTGGCCGCCGCCGAGGCCGAGCTGGTGCCGCTCGGCGTCTCGCTGGACTGGTTCACCACCCGGGAACGCGAGGAGCTGGAGGTCCTGCCCTGGGACCACCTGGACTCGGGCCTGGACAAGGAATGGCTCTGGTCGGACTGGCAGGATGCCCTGGACGAGCGCGAACAGGACGACTGCCGCTGGACGCCGTGCTTCGACTGCGGCGTCTGCCCCGCGATGGGCACCGACATCGAGGTGGGCCCCACCGGCCGCACCCTGCTGCCCATCTCCCCGGTGGGCAAGGGTTCCCCGGTCCGCAACCCGGCGCTCACCCCCTGACGCCCTCGTCGACCACCTCGACCCGCACCGCCCGCATGGGACAGGCCCGAGCAGCAGCCAGCACCCGGATCCGCTGCTCGGGCTCGGGGTTGCGGGCGTACCGCAACGTGCCGTCGTCCAGCAGCCGGAACACCCGGGGCGCCTGAGCCTGGCACAACGCGAAGTGCCGGCACAGCTCGTGATCGACCGCGACCCGCACCGATCTGCTCGACCGCCGGGTCGGTGACGGGGCGATGATGCCCAGGCGCACCAACGTCCGCGGCGGCAGGAAGCGGAGCAGGGTGAGGGTGATGGTGGGCACGAGGACGGTGATCCCGGCCAGCCACAGGACCGGCACGGTGCCGTTCGCCGCCGCGCCGAGCCACGCGTGCATCGCGCCCAGCCACACCGCCGCGTACGCCAAGCGGTGCAGGGGCAGCCAACTCCGGTAGAACGTCGAGCGTTGCAGCGCCGCCGTCACCGCCACGGCGATCATCAGTTCCAGCCCGAGCACGCCCAGTCCGTGCCGCAACGCTCCGATCGGCAGCACGACGGCGTGCCAGGGTAAGGCGCCTCCGACGGCGAAGGCCACGGCGTGGGTCAGGCCCAGCACCACGCTGAACGTTCCCAGCACCTGGTGTGCGAGCCGCGAACCCCGTCGTCCGGTCAGTCCCCGGATCCACCCGGTCGCGGTGAGCACTCCCCAGCAGATGGTCAAGCACATGGCCACGTACGCGATCCGCCCGGACCAGGGCGCCACTGTCGACGACACGATTCGACTCCCCCTCAAGTCGCTGGTCTTCAGAGAAGGACTACGAACCCCAGTTGGAGCGGTTCGACCACGGGTTCAAATGAGATATGTGATCTGTGTCACACCAGTTCGCCAGAACCGTCCCGACGATCAATACGTTGCGCCCCCTACAACCCGAAAAACCTTCCACGACCCTTCCGCACGGCGGTGGATTAACGCGATCGGGTGTAGTACGTTCACGGAACGTCTCGTTTGCCCCGCCGCGCGCCAACTTCGAGGAGGTTCGGTACGCATGAATTCCTTGGGTGGAGTGTGGGTGGATGCGAGCCAAGTCCGCCGGCGGCCCAGCGAGGAACTCGTCACCCAGCTCTACGGCCAGTTCAAAGGCGCTTTGTTCGCCCACGTCCTCGGCCTGACCAACCACGATCGGCAATGGACCGAGGACGTCGTCCAGGAGACGTTGATCCGCGCGTGGCAGAACGCCGAAACCCTCGTCCGCGACCCGCGCATGCTGCGCGGCTGGCTGCTGACCGTGGCCCGCCGCATCGTGATCGACGGCTGGCGCACCCGCCAGGCCCGACCGCAGGAAGTGGAGCTGAGCAGCACGGACGTCGCGCACTCCGACGACGAGACCGAGCAGCGCCTGTCCATCATGGTGATCACCGACGTGATCGGCCGGCTCGGCGAGGAACACCGCGCCGCGATCTACGAGACCTACGTGCGGGGCCGCACGATCCGCGAGGCGGCACACGTCCTCGGCATTCCCGAAGGCACTGTGAAGTCGCGCGTCTACAACGCGATGAAGATCCTCCGACGCGCATTGCGGGAGTGGAACTGAAGGAGGCCGCCGTGCATTCCACCGTGGCCGTTTCCCCGCTCGTCGCAATGGTCGGCGAGAACGCGGCGCAGCACTTCTCGAATTGCATCGCGGGTGCTTCGGAACGCGTTGTATTCGTCGCGCCGACCCGCTAGAGCCGCCGCCAAGTCTGGCCGAACCCAGACCCGCGGGTCTCTACGGTGGGTACCGAAGGAAATCCGCCCGCACAGGTGCACACCCTTCGGTACCCCCGCTGTCCTACCGTGGTCCACCCCCTCCAGACCGGATCGGAGCACCGTGCGAACCCCGACACCCTTCGTGGGCCGCGGCCCCGAGCTGTGCAGGACCCGCGCGCTGCTGGTCGGCGCCGCGGCCGGCCGCGCCACGACGGCGTTCGTCACGGGGGAGATCGGGGTCGGCAAGTCCGCCCTGCTCGACGCGGTCGCGGGGCAGGCCCGCGCGCTGGGGTTCGCGGTCGTCGGCGCGCGCGCCACCCGGTTGGAGAGCGACCTGCGCGGCGGGGTCGTCGGCCAGCTCGTCGACGGTCTGCGCGCCGAACGGGTGGAGGCCCTGGACGCGCTGCACCAGGCCGTCCGCCGCACGCTCCAGCACGGGCCGCTGTTGCTGGTGGTGGACGACGTGCACCTGTCCGACAGTTGGTCCCTGCGCTGCCTGGCCTACCTGCTGCGCCGCGTCGAGGACGAGCCGCTGGCCGTGCTGCTCTCCGCCGCGACCGGGCAGGCGCCGGCGGGGGAGGTGGCGCTGCCCGAGCTGACCGGCGGGCACACCACGATCGAACTGGCCGGCCTCGACGTGGACGCGGTCGCCGACCTGGTCGAGGACCCGAGCACCGCGCGCGCCTGCCACGAGGTCACCGGCGGCAACCCCTACCTCCTGCGCGCCCTCCAGGACGAAATCCGGCCCGGCGCCGACGTCCACACCCTCGGCTCGCCCGGCATCGGCCAACTCCTGCGCGTGCGCCTGCGCCCGTACGAGGGCGCGACGGAACTGGTCCGCGCCACCGCCGTCCTCGGCGCGGACGCCACGGTCGACCGCGTCGCCACGATGGCCGGCGTCGAACCCCGCCGCGCGCTGCGCATCATCGACGCCCTGGTGCGCCTGCACGTCTTCCGCGACGACTACCCGATCGCCTTCGTGCACCCGTTCCTGCGCAACTCCGTGCTCGCCGACCTCCCGGTCGCCACCCGTGCCGCCGACCACGCCCGCGCCGCACGGCTGCTCGTCGACGCCGGAGCGCCGGACGCCCGGGTCGCCGAGCACCTGCGGGCGGCCCGTGCGATCCCGTTGCCGTGGGCGGTGGACGTGCTGCGCCGCGCGGCCCGCCAAGCCGCCTACGACGGCCGCCTCGACGCCGCCCAGGACTACCTGGAACGCGCCCTGGAGGAACGGCTCACCAGCGACGAACGCCTTGCCCTGCAACTGGAACTGGTGCACGTGACGTTCCTGGTCGACCAGGCCGAGGGCATGGCCAAGCTGCGCGACGCCCTCGCCCACGCCGACGACGCCCGCTCCGCCGCCGGCCAGGCCGTGTCCATGCTGCTGCGCCTGTGCAGCGCGCCCGAAGCCCGCCTGGCGTTGTCCATCGGCCTGCAACTGGTGTCCCGGCTCAGCTCCCAGGAGCACGACGAGTCGTGGGAGCTGCGCACCATGTCCTACCTCGCCGGGGCGGGCAACAACGTCGGGCTCGCCCTGCGGGCCAGCATGTTCACCGACGAGCTGGAATCCGAGGTGCCGAACTCACCGCGGCTGCGGCAAGTGCACTCGGCGCTGATGTCCCTGGGGCACGCGTTGCGCGGCGACTCGGCGGAGAAGGCCGTGCGGTACGCGGCGGAAGCTCTCGACGGCGAACGCGTGGACGTGTTCACCCAGCCGTTCGTGTTCACCATCAGCACGTGTTTCATGGCCGACGCGCCGGACCTGTCCGACCGGTTCCGCCGGATGATCGGCAGCGAGGCCGAGCCGCACGACTACCACCTGCGCAAGGGCACCGCCGTGTCCCTCGCGCACGGCATGGACTACCTCGCCAAGGGTGACCTGGTCCGCGCCAAGACGTTCCTCAAATGGCAGCTGCGCCTGTTCGACGAACTGCACGCGGTGGACGTGTGCCCGATGGCGATCCTGTGCGCCGCAAGGCTCGCGGAGGTGCTGGTCGACCTCGGGCGGTACGACGAGTCGCGGGAGCTGTTGGCACGCCACGGTTTCGCGGACGAACTGCCGGAGCTGTTCCAGCACAACGTCACGCTCTTCGCGCGGGGCAAGCTGAAACTGGCCACCGGGGACGCGGCCGGCGCGCTGGAAGACCTGTCCGAGTGCGGGCGAAGACTCACGGCGTCCAAAGTGGACAGCCCGGCGATCCTGCCGTGGCGTGCGCTCGCCGTGCGCGCACAGCTGGCCCTGGGTCTGCGCGAGGACGCCTCCCGACTCGCCCTGGAAGACCTCGAACGCGCGAAGCGCTGGGGCACGCCCCGCGCGATGGGCACCGCCCTGATCTCGGTCGGCCTCACCAGCGACGACGAGCCCGCCGTCCGGGCACTGCGCAAGGCCGTCGAGTACCTCACCGAGTCCGCCGCCCGCCTGCTGCACGCCGAGGCCCTGTTCGAGCTCGGCGCCCGCCTGCGCCGCCGCGGCCAGCCGGAACGGGCCATCCCGCACCTGCGCCGGGCCGTCGAACTCAGCGCCAAGTGCGAGGCCAAGCCGCTCATCCGGCTCGCCGCCGACGAACTGCGCGCCTGCGAACCCGCCACCGCGCAGGGCACCGTCCACGGCCTCACCCGCCAGGAGACCCGCGTCGCCGGCATGGCCGCCCAGGGCCTGACCAACCGGCAGATCGCCGAAGCCCTGTTCCTCACCCGCCGCACGGTCGAGCTGCACCTGTCCGGCGCGTACCGCAAGCTCGGCATCACCGGCCGCGCGGACCTCCCCGCGGCACTCGACCGCCACCGCAGCGTCTAGCGGCTGCGGGTGCCTAGCGGCTGTGCGGGTGGCTAGCGCTGCTTCCCCGGGACCGCCTGAGCGCCCTCGGCGCCGACGCTCTGCACCGCCGCCTTGGCGTCCACCAGCCCGTGGCCGTAGAAGCCGTTGTACTCCGAGTACCCGGTGCAGAACCCGTCCTGCGCGCCCGTGCCGTTCAGGTCGTAGTCGGCGGGGCACGCCAGCGTCTCGGCCTGCGCGTTGAGCATCCGGCTCAGCTCGCCCGCGGACGCCTCCGGGTGCGTGGACGCCAGCAGCGCCGCCACCCCGGACACGTGCGGCGCGGCCATCGACGTCCCGCACGAGTAGTCGTAGCCCGCCGGCACCGTCGACAGCACGCACGGCTGCCCGCCACCCGGCTGCTGCCTGCGGTCACCGCCCGGCGCGGTCACGTCCACCGCGCCCAGCCCGTACGAGCTGTACCCGGCCTTGACCTTGTCCGCGCCCACCGACGACACCGCCACGACGTTGCGCAGCTGCGCCGGCAGCACCAGGCACGTGTTGTCCACCGCCCGCGGCTTGACGTCCTCGGCGGCGGCGTTGGTCGGGCTCTGCGTGTCGCGGCCCGGCCGGGTCAGGTCCACACCGCCGTTGCCCGCCGCCGCGACGGTCAGCACGCCGCGCCTGCCCGCGTACTCCACCGCCCGGCGCACCGCCTCGTACACCACGGCCTGGCCGGCCTTGTTCTGGCAGGTGAACACCCACGGGTCGATGAAGTAGCTGTTGTTGGTGATGGTCATGCCCCGCTCGGCGGCCCACATGAACCCGCACACCGCGTACTCGGGGTAGATGAAGCCGGCGTCGTCCACGACCTTCACCGACGCGATCCGCACGTCCGGCGCGACACCCGTGGTGCCCAGTCCGTCGTCGGCGGCGGCGATGGTGCCGGCCACGTGCGTGCCGTGCGCGGAGGTCGTCGGCGACCACGCGGCGCGCGACGGGTCCGCCACGCCGGTCGTGCAGCCCGCCGACAACGCCGGGTCCAGGGCGCGCACCAGGTCGGGGTGGGTCGGGTCGACACCCGAGTCCAGCACGCCGACCACGACGTCCCGGCTGCCCTTGCTGATCGCGTGCGCCTCGGCGGCGCGGATCAGGTCCATGTCCCACTGCTCGGCGGTGCGGTCGCGCGTGTCCGGTGCGCCGGACCGGGTGGGCGTCTCGTCCTGCTTGCGCGCCGGGGCGCCCGTGCGGCGGGACAGGCCGTCGGCCTGCGCGCTGTAGGCCCGGTGCGCGCCGATCTTGCGGGTGAAACCCGGGTCGGCGGACACCGCGACGGCCACGCCGATCTGCGGGTAGTAGCCGAGGGTGGTGCCGCACGCGCCGGCGACGACGGCGTCCGCCAGCGGCGCGCTCGTGCCCTGGTCCAGCACGACCAGGTAACGCAGCGTGGGGCCCGGCTGGATGCACCCGGAGCTCGCGGGGCCGACACCGTCCGGCGTGGCGGCGTGCGCGGAAGCCGCGAAACAACCGGTCGCGAGCAGCGCCACGCTGACCGCGACCGCGTGGACGCGGCGGGGCAGAGGCACGGGTGACCTCCAAGAGCGGGCCGTCGGGGTGGACCTCTGGTGCCGGACGGTAGCCACGTGCGTCGAACCAGACAAGCGCAACGGCGTCGAACGGCACCAAGGTACCGTCCCGCTGGAGTAGGAGCGTGGACCGTTGGGATGCTTACCCCGACGGACGCCACCCGGCACCCAAGGGGAGTAGCACTGAGTCGCCAGCAGCAGCCCAACCCGTCGGCCGCCCCGGTGCAGAAGCTCCGGCTGCGCTACGCCAAACGCGGACGGCTGAGGTTCACCTCACACCGTGACATCGCGCGCACGTTCGAGCGGGCGTTGCGGCGGGCCGGCGTGCCGATGGCCTACTCCCAGGGCTTCAGCCCGCACCCGAAGGTGTCGTGGGTCGGCGCCGCGCCGACCGGTGTCGCCAGCGAGGCCGAGTACGTCGAGGTCTCGGTGGTCGAGGCGGTGGACCCGGCGGCGCTGCGCGACGCGCTGGACGCCGTGCTGCCGCCGGGGCTGGACGTGCTGGAAGTCGTGCAGGCGGCCGGTGGCTCGCTGCCCGAGCGGATCGAGGCCAGCTCCTGGCGGGTCGAGCTGCCCGGGGTGGAGCCCGACGCGCTGGCGGCGGCGGTCGAGGCGTTCCTCGCGGCCGAGTCGGTCGAGGTCGACCGGCTCACCAAGGACGGCCGGAAGGTCATCGACGTCCGTCCCGCCGTCGTCTGGGCGCGGGCGCGGTCCGCCGAGCCGGAGGACGCGGAATCGGCGCAGGTCCCGGCGCAATCGAGCGACGCGGGACACGATGCACGGGATTTGTCACAACCGTGTGGGATACTCGTGATGGTCGTACGGCAGACAACCCCTACCGTCCGACCCGACGACGTGCTGAGCGCGCTCCGAGTCGTCGCCGACCTGGTTCCGCCGGTGCCCGCGAAGGCGACCCGGATGGCGCAGGGGCGGCTCGACGACGAAGGCGGCCTGGTCGACCCGCTCGCCCTTGACCGGGCGGCGGAGGTCTGACCCGGAAGCCCGCCGGAGCGGCGCTGACGGCGTCGTCGCGGGAGAAGAGAGACCTGCCGTGCCAGTGCGCACGGCGAAGGCAAGGATTCCCGCCGCCAGCCGCGGCGGTGAGTGGACAAGAGAGGCCCCTGAGCGGCGGCGTCGAGCCAGACGCGCCCGGGGGCGGAGGAGCTGCATGTCGAACACGAACAAGCCCGCCGGCGCCGGCGGGGGTAACGCCACATCCGCACACCCCGTGCTGGCCGACCTGCCGGACAAGCTGCGCGTGCACGCGCTGGCGAAGCTGCTCAACACCAGCAGCAAGGACGTCGTGGCGGCGCTCGCCGACCTGGGCGAGCCGGTCAAGGGTGCGCAGTCCAGCGTGAGCCGCGATCTGGCGATCAAGGTCGCCGAAAGCCTGCTGACCTGGGACGACATCGAAACCGGGCACGTCGACGAGGCCACCGAGGCCCCCGCCGTCCCGGCCCGCGAGGTGGCCGCGCTCACCCCGCTGTTCGCGCCGCCGTCCGCGGTGTTCCTGCCACCCACCCCCGTGGTCGCGCCCGCCGCGTCCACCCTGGAGGTGGAGGAGGAGCACGAGGACGACGTCGAGGACGCCGCGCACGGCGAGGACGCCGGTGACGAGGGCGAAGGCCGCCGCCGCCGTCGTCGTGGCCGGCGTGGTCGCGGTCGCGGCAAGGGCGCGGGCGACGAGGTGTCGGGCGAGGACGAGGCAGGCGAGGAGCCCGCCGAGGCCGAAGCCGAGGAGCCCGCCGAGGCCGAGGTCGACGCGGAGGACTCCGAGGGCGGCAGCAGCCGCCGGCGGCGTCGGCGTCGCCGTCGCAAGACCGGTGCCGAGGACGAGGTCGCCGCCCCGAGCGAGGACGACCCGCCGAACACCGTCGTGCACGTCCGCGAGACGCGGGACGCGCGCGACGACAAGGCCGACTCCGAGGCCGCCCAGAACGAGGTGCGCAGCGTGCGCGGCTCGACCCGGCTGGAGGCCAAGCGCCAGCGCCGCCGCGACGGTCGCGAGGCCGGCCGACGCCGCGCCCCGGTGCTGTCCGAGGCCGAGTTCCTGGCGCGCCGCGAGGCCGTCGAGCGCACGATGGTGGTCCGCGAGCGCGGCGACCGCACCCAGATCGGCGTGCTGGAGGACGGCGTGCTCGTGGAGCACTTCGTCACCTCTTCGGGCTCCGGCTCGCTGGTCGGCAACGTCTACCTGGGCCGCGTCCAGAACGTGCTGCCGTCGATGGAGGCGGCGTTCATCGACATCGGCCGGGGCCGCAACGCGGTGCTCTACGCCGGCGAGGTCGACTGGGACGCGGCCGGCCTGGAGGGCAAGGCCCGCAAGATCGAGCAGGCCCTGTCCACCGGCGACAGCGTGTTGGTGCAGGTCACCAAGGACCCGGTCGGCCACAAGGGCGCCCGCCTGACCACCCAGATCAGCCTGCCCGGCCGCTTCCTGGTGTACGTGCCCGGCGGCGGCGCGACCGGCATCAGCCGCAAGCTGCCCGACGTCGAGCGCAAGCGCCTCAAGGACATCCTCAAGCGGGTCGTCCCCGAGGACGCCGGCGTGATCATCCGCACCGCCTCCGAGGGCATCGCGGAGGAGGAGTTGGCCCGCGACGTCACCCGCCTCCAGGCGCAGTGGCAGGTCATCAAGGACAAGGCCAACACGCCCAAGGCCCAGGCGCCGCAGCTGCTCTACGAAGAGCCGGACCTGCTGGTCAAGGTCGTGCGCGACCTGTTCACCGAGGACTTCGCCACGCTGGTCGTCCAGGGCTCGGACGCCTGGGACACCATCGACGGCTACGTCCGCCACGTGGCGCCGGACCTCCAGGAACGCCTGCGCCGCCACGTCGGCAACAACGACGCCTTCGTCGAGTACCGCATCGACGAGCAGCTGCTCAAGGCACTGGACCGCAAGGTCTGGCTGCCGTCGGGCGGCTACCTGGTCATCGACCGCACCGAGGCGATGACGGTCATCGACGTGAACACCGGCAAGTTCACCGGATCGGGTGGAAACCTCGAAGAGACGGTGACCCGCAACAACCTGGAGGCGGCCGAGGAGATCGTCCGCCAGCTGAGGTTGCGGGACGTCGGCGGCATCATCGTCATCGACTTCATCGACATGGTCCTGGAGTCCAACCGCGACCTGGTCCTGCGCCGCTTGACCGAGTGCCTGGGCCGCGACCGGACGCGTCACCAGGTCGCCGAGGTGACGTCGCTGGGCCTGGTCCAGATGACCCGCAAGCGCGTCGGCACGGGCCTCCTGGAGGCCTTCTCGACCACGTGCGAGCACTGCCGCGGCCGGGGCTTGGTCGTGTCGACCGAGCCGGTCCACTCGCACGGCCAGTCCAACGGCGGTGGCGGCGCCCAGCAGCAGCAACAGCAGGGCCAGGGCGGCGGTCGCAAGTCCCGTCGAGGCAAGGGCGGCGACACCGCAGAGCCAACCTCTGCCGCCGCCTCTGCCCCCACCGCTCCCGCCACCACGGCCCCGGCCACGTCAACCCCAGCCACCCCGGAACCGGTGGCCGAGGTCGTCGTGCCCCCGACCGAGGAGCCGCAGGCCATCGCCGAGCAGCCCACCTCGACCGAGCCCCTGGCCGCGATCGTGGAAGAGGACACCACCCCGGAGCCGAAGCGCCGCCAACGCCGCCGAGCCCGCCGAGAAGCAGGCGCGGTGACCAAGCACGAGCCCGCCACCACGGAGCCCGCCACCACGGAGCCCACCGCCGAGCCCGCAACCGCTGAGCCCGCCGCCAAGCCCGCCACGGCACCCGTCGTCACCGAGCCCGCTGCCGCCAAGCCCGCCTTCGGCGAGCCCACCGCGAACGAGCCCGCTGCCGCCAAGCCCGCCGCCGTCGAGCCCGCCGCCGTCGAGCCCACCACCGCGGAACGCACCGCCGGTGAGCCCGCCGCCGTCGAGCCCACCACCGCGGAACCCACCGCCGGTGAGCTCGCCGCCGCCGAGCCCGCCACGGTCGAGCCCACCCAGGCCCCGACCACCCAGCCGACCGGCGCACCCGACACCGCCGCCGCAGCCCCCGGCACCACCGAGGTCTCCGGCACCGCGGAAGCCGCCGAGATCGCCGACGTGCAGCCGCCCACCCAGGTCGGCACCGCCGAGGCGAACGCGGCCGACCAGTCGCTCAACGGCCACGTCGAGCCCGCCAAGACCACCCGCCGACGCCCCCGCCGCGCCGCCTCGCGGCCCGCGGGACCGCCGCTGGGCGCCGTCAAGGAGAGCTGACCGAGCAAACCCAAGTGCCCCGTCCACCCCGATCACCCGGGGCGGACGGGGCACTCTCGTACCCCCGGCCGCGACCCGCACCGACCGGCACCCGCCCGCCGCCCACCAGCCTGGGCCGACCCGGCCAAACCGCGCCCCCGCACCAGGGGCGACCCGGCCAAACCACGTGCCGACACCCAGGCGTCGCCCCCGCCAAACCACGTGCCGACACCCAGGGGTCGCCCCCGCCGAACCGCGACCCCAAGCCCAGCGGGCGACCCACCGAACCACGTCCGCGAGCCCCGGCCCCACCCCGCCGAACCGTCCGTCCGCACCGGCGGTGAGCAGGCAGATCGCCGGACACCCACCCCGGTTTGACCCCGCAGTCCACCGCCACGTAACCTGATACGCGGCCCGCCATCCGGTGGGCCCTGTCGTGCGAAGCCCAGTCCACGCAATTGCTGTGGAGCCGAGGCGCGCGCGACCCCGTCCCGTCGAGTAGCAGGAGACTTCCGTCCCGATGTACGCGATCGTCAAGACCGGCGGCAAGCAGTACAAGGTGGCTGTCGGCGACGTCATCGAGGTCGAGAAGCTCGACGGCGAGCCGGACACCGAGATCACCTTCGCGGCGCCGCTGCTCGTCGTGGACGGCTCCGACGTCACCTCGGACGCCGACGCCCTGGCGAAGATCTCGGTGACCGGCAAGGTCGTCGAGCAGACCAAGGGTCCCAAGATCCGCATCCACAAGTTCAAGAACAAGACCGGCTACCACAAGCGCCAGGGTCACCGCCAGAAGCTGACCCGCGTCGAGGTCACCGGCATCACCGGTAAGTGAGGATCTGACTAGCCATGGCACACAAGAAGGGTGCATCCAGCTCCCGCAACGGCCGTGACTCGAACCCCCAGTACCTCGGGGTCAAGCGGTTCGGCGGTCAGGTCGTCAAGGCCGGCGAGATCCTGATCCGCCAGCGCGGCACCAAGTTCCACCCCGGTGTGAACGTGGGTCGCGGCAAGGACGACACGCTGTTCGCGCTCGCCCCCGGTGCGGTCGAGTTCGGCACGAAGCGTGGCCGCAAGACCGTGAACATCGTTCCGGTCGAGGCTGCTGCCTGAGTCACCACCTCTGAGCGCCGTGTGTCCGCGGGAATGCGCGGACCACGGCGCTCAGTAGTGTTTGAGAGAAGACGTTCCACCACTAGCGCTTGGAAGTGATTCCCCGTGTCCCGTTTTGTCGACCGGGTGGTGATCCACGTCGCCGCCGGTGACGGCGGGAACGGGGTCGCCTCCGTGCACCGCGAGAAGTTCAAGCCGCTCGGAGGCCCGGACGGCGGCAACGGCGGCAAGGGCGGCGACGTCGTCCTCATCGTCGACTCGCAGGTGCACACACTGCTCGACTTCCACTTCCGCCCCCACGCCGCCGCCGGCAACGGCAAGGGCGGCGCGGGCGGCAACCGGGACGGCGCGAACGGCGCCGACCTGGAGCTGCGCGTCCCCGACGGCACCGTGGTGCTCACCCCGGACGGCGAAGTCCTCGCCGACCTGGTGGGCGAGGGTACCCGGCTCATCGCCGCGCAGGGCGGCCGGGGCGGCCTGGGCAACGCGTCACTCGCGTCCAAGGCCCGCAAGGCCCCGGGATTCGCACTTCTGGGTGAACCTGGCGAGAAGCACGACCTGGTGCTGGAGCTGAAGTCCGTCGCCGACGTGGGCCTGCTGGGCTTCCCGTCGGCGGGCAAGTCGTCGCTGATCTCGGTGCTGTCCGCGGCCAAGCCGAAGATCGCCGACTACCCGTTCACCACCCTCGTGCCGAACCTCGGCGTGATCACCGCCGGCGAGACGGTGTTCACGATGGCCGACGTGCCCGGCCTGATCCCCGGCGCGTCCGAGGGCAAGGGCCTGGGCCTGGACTTCCTGCGGCACATCGAGCGCTGCGCGGTGCTGGTGCACGTCGTGGACTGCGCGACCTACGAGTCCGACCGCGACCCGCTGTCCGACATCGACGCGCTGGAGGAGGAGCTGGCGAAGTACACGCCCTCCCTGGCGGACGACCTCGCCGAACGCCCCCGCGTCGTCGTGTTGAACAAGATCGACATCCCCGAGGCTCGCGACCTGGCGGACATCGTGAAGCCCGACATCGAGGCCCGTGGCCTGCCGGTGTTCGAGGTCTCCACGGCCAGCCGCGAGGGCCTGCGGGAGTTGACGTTCGCCCTCGGGCGGATCGTCGAGGAGTACCGGGCCTCGCGGCCCAAGCAGGAGGCGACCCGGGTCGTCCTGCGGCCGACCGCCGTGGACGACTCCGGATTCACCGTCGTCGAGGACCCGCAGACACCGGGCGGGTTCATCGTGCGCGGTGAGCGCCCGGAGCGCTGGATCCGGCAGACGGACTTCAGCAACGACGAGGCCGTCGGGTACCTCGCGGACCGCCTCGCCCGCCTGGGCGTGGAGGACGTGCTGGTCAAGATGGGCGCGGTCCCCGGCGCCCAGGTCACCATCGGCGACCTGGTGTTCGACTGGGAACCGTCCACCCCGGCCGGCATCGCCGCCGTGGCCTTGACCGGCCGCGGCACCGACGCCCGCCTCGAACCCCAGAACCGGGTCGGCGCCGCCGATCGCCTCGCGGCGAAGAAGGCACGCCGGATCCCCGGCGCCTATGACGAGGACTTCGAAGAGGACGAGTGATCGGGTCGGTGTTGTCCCAGGCCCGGCAGGCCGTCGCGGCGGCGGGCCGGGTGGTGGTCAAGGTCGGGTCGTCGTCGCTGACCACGGCGCAGGGCGGCCTGGACCGGTCCCGCCTGGACGCCTTGGTCGACGCGGTCGCCGCCCGGTGCGCGGCGGGCAGTCAGGTGGTGCTCGTGTCCTCCGGCGCCATCGCGGCCGGCCTGGCACCACTCGGCGTCACCCGCCGCCCCCGTGACCTGGCGACCCAGCAGGCAGCCGCCAGCGTCGGCCAACTGGCGTTGGCGCACGCCTACGCCAACTCCTTCGGCCGCTACCAGCTCACCGTCGGTCAGGTGCTGCTCACCGCCGACGACGTCGTCCGCCGCTCCCACTACCGCAACGCCCAGCGCACGTTCTCCCGCCTCCTGGCCCTCGGCGCGGTCCCGGTCGTCAACGAGAACGACACGGTCGCCACCGAGGAGATCCGCTTCGGCGACAACGACCGCCTTGCCGCTCTGGTCGCGCACCTGGTCGGCGCGGACGCCCTGTTCCTCCTCTCCGATGTCGACGCCCTCTACGACGGCGACCCCCGCCGCCCCGGCGCACAGCGCATCACCGAGGTCGCCGGCGCCTCCGACGTGGACGGCGTGCGCGCGGGCACGGTCGGCGCGTCCGGCCTGGGCACGGGCGGCATGGCCTCCAAGCTCGCCGCCGCCCGCCTGGCCGCGTCCGCTGGCATCCCGGTGCTGCTGGCCGGCGCCGCCGACGCCGTCCGCGCCCTCGGCCAGGCCGACGTGGGCACGGCCTTCGCCGTGACCGGCCCACGCCTGACCGCCCGCCGCTTCTGGCTCGGCCACGCCGCCGACGCCACCGGCCGCCTCACCCTGGACGACGGCGCGGTAGCCGCCGTGGTCGACCGCCGCCGCTCCCTCCTGGCCGCGGGCATCACGTCCGTCGAGGGCACGTTCGAAGCCGGCGACGTGGTCGAACTGGTCGACCTGTCCGGCCACGTGGTAGCCCGAGGCGTAGTCGGCTTCGACGCAACGGAGCTCCCGGCCCTGATCGGCCGCTCGAGCCACGACCTCCCGGCTGAACAACGCCGCGAAGTCGTCCACGCCGACGACCTGGTCCCACTACCGCGCCACTAACGCACCCCACACCCTCACCGGACCCGCGAGCTACCGCATCCCGCACCCTGCGGGCTACCGCAGCTCGGTGCCCTTGGTCTCCGGGAGCGTGAGGATCGCCAGGAACGCCACAACCGCACCCGCCGCCACGTACCAGAAGAACAAGCTGCCCGGCAGCACCTTGATGACCAGCGGCGCGGTGCCGCCGAACAGCGCGACCGTCAGGTTGTACCAAGCGCCGATGCCGAGACCTCGCAGCTCCGTCGGGAAGAGCTCGCTCATCACCGCCGGAGCGATCGACGTCATCGCCGTGTACAGCCCGAGCCCCACGCAGAACACCACGAGCAGCCCGCCCAGCCCCGGCCCGATCAACGTCGACAACGGCACCACCAACACCGCCGTCGCCGCCGACCACACCAGCAGCTGCGGCTTGCGCCCGTACCGGTCCGACAGCGCGCCCATCGGGTACTGAAGGGCGATGAACAGGACCGTGGCGATCGACAGTGCCAAGAACACGTCCCCGGCATCCGCCTTCCGCGTGGTGACCGCGAACGGCGTCAGCGCGCTGAAGAACGTGTAGTAGCAGAGCGTCGACAGCATCGTGAACCCGACCAGCCGGCCCACGGCCTTCGGGTGCTCCCGCAAGGTCATCCTCAGCGGGCGCCGCAACCGTTCGGCCTTCACCTTGTTGTGCGAGAACTGTTCCGTTTCCTCCAGGCTCCTCCTCAGCCACAGTCCGACCAGCCCCAGCACGCCGCCGATCAGGAACGGGATCCGCCACCCGTACGCCGCCAGGTCCTCCTTGGACAGCGTCCGGGCGAGCAGCAGCCCGAGCAGCGACGCCACCAGCAGCGCACTGCCGGTGGAGATGTAGAAGAACGCCGAGTACCTGCCACGCCGATCGGCGGGCGCGATCTCCGCTAGGTACGCCGACGCGTTCGACACCTCACCGCCCAGCGACAACCCCTGCGCGATCCGCGCCAGCAGCAACAGGATCGGCGCCAGCCACCCCACCTGCTCGTAGGTGGGCAGCAGACCGATCGCCGCCGAGCCGCCCGCCATCAGCACGATGGTGAGGATCATCGCCGTCCGCCGCCCGCGCAGGTCGGCGAACCGCCCCAGCAGGTACCCGCCCAGCGGCCGGAAGAAGAACGCCAGCGCGTAGGTCGCGAACGTGTTGATCAGCGCGAGCCCTTCGTTCTCCTTCGGGAAGATCTGGGTCGCGAAGTAGATCGAAAAAGTCGCGTAGACAGTCCAGTCGTACCATTCCGTGGCGTTGCCGATGCTCGCCGCCACCAGCTTGCGGACCGGTAGCCGGTGCTCCTGCCGGACGGTGGTCGCCTCACTCACGCCGGACCTCCCCGTGGATCGGTCGTGTCAGCCATGTTGGGACCTTTCCACGGCCGATCGAGGTTGGGGAAGAGCCGGCAAGCGGCCCTGTTCGGTCGTCAACTCCTCCATTCCCGGGCCAGCAGCCCGAAGATCAGGTCGTCGGTCCACTCACCGTTGATCCACGTCTGTTCGACCAGGTGTCCCTCGCGGCGGAAACCCAGCCGTGCCAGCAACTTCGCCGACGCCTCGTTGCGCGCGTCGCACTCGGCGGAGACCTTGTGCAGCCCGCGCTCGGTGAACAGGTGGTCCAGCACGCGCCGCACCGCCTCCGACGCGTACCCCTTGCGCTGGTGCGGGGTCGCGATGGTGTAGCCGATCCCGGCCTGCCGCCTGTTTTCGTGCAGGTTCACCCCGACGTCGCCGACGAGCACCCCGTCCGCTTCGACGGCGTACTGGAACCAGCCCGGCTCGGCCGGGTCCAGCACCGCCACCTCGCGCACGAACTCCTCCGCCGCCGCCAACGGGACCGGCGGTTCCCACGACTGGTAGCGCGCCACACCGGGATCGGACCGGTAGGCGGAGAACACCGGAGCGTCCTCTGGGCGGAAACGGCGCAGCACCAACCGTTCCGTGGTCAGCATCAGGCCGTCACCGCCAACGCGAACGGCAGCACGGACCTCGCACCCGCCAGCCGCAGCAGCCGCGCCGCGACCGTCATCGTCCACCCGGTGTCGATCCGGTCGTCCACCAACAGCACCGGCCCGTCCACTGTGGACAGATCGGGCGCCTCGGTCGCCCGGACCAGGCCGGCCAGCCGCTGCGCGCTGTTCGCCCGCCGCATGGCTTCACCCAGCCACACGCGACCGAGCAGCGGCAGCCGTCCCACGTCGGAGATCCGCCGCGCGAAGCTGTCCACGAGCCGCGGGTGTGTTCGCGACCCCACCGCCACGACCCCCACCGGCCGCTCGGCCCAGCCCCACGCCGACAGCACCTTCACGCACGCCGCGAACACGTCATCCGGTACCTCCTGGTCCTCCTCGTTGAACAGCGCCCGCAACCGGTTGCCCCACCCGATGTCGGTCAGCCGACCCAGCGCCCGGCCGGTCTCGGCGGCCTCGCCCGCCGGGATGCGCCCCGACAACCCCACACCGACCGCCGCCATCCCGGTCGGCCACTGCTTGCGCGGCTCGACCGACACCCCGGGCCGCAGCAACTTCTCCCGCGCCGCTGTCGCCGCGGCCGACGACACCTCCGCGGACCACCGCTCCCCGGTGCAGTTGTCGCACCGCCCGCACGGCGCGGCGTGCGGATCGTCCAACTGCCGCAACAGGAACTCCATGCGACAGCCGTCGGTGGCCAGGTAGTCGAGCACCGCGCGCTGCTCGACCTGCCGTGCCGCCTCGATCCGCGCGTACCGGTCCCCGTCGTAGGACCAGGGCCGCCCGGTCGACTCCCACCCGCCGCGGACGCGCCGCACCGCGCCGTCCACGTCGAGCACCTTCAACACCACTTCCAGCCGTGTTCGGGACAGCTCCACCAACGGCTCCAGCGCCGCCGTCGACAGCACCCGTCCCGCGTCGGCCAGCGCGTCCAGCACCTGCCGCACGACCCGTTCGGGCGGGAACGCCAGGGACGCGAAGTACGCCCAGATGTCCCGGTCCTCCGGACCCGGCAGCAGGAGGACCTCGGCCCGCTCCACGCCGCGGCCCGCACGCCCGATCTGCTGGTAGTACGCGATGGGGGAGGGCGGTGCGCCCAGGTGCACCACGAACCCCAGGTCCGGCTTGTCGAACCCCATGCCCAGCGCCGACGTGGCCACCAGCGCCTTGACGCGGTTCTCCAGCAGGTCCTGCTCGGCGCGCTGCCGCTCCGCCGGGTCCGTGCGCCCGGAGTAGGCCGCCACCTCGAACCCGCGTTCCCGGAGGAAGGCCGCCACGTCGTCCGCGGAGGCCACGGTCAGCGTGTAGACGATCCCCGAGCCCGGCAGCTCGTGGAGCCGGTCGACCAGCCACCCCAGCCTGGCCTCCGCCCCCGGCAGCCGCACCACCGACAGCCGCAGGCTCTCCCGGTCCAGCGGACCGCGCAGCACCAGCGTGTCGGAACCCGCGCCCAACCCCAGTTGCTCGGCCACGTCCCGCACCACCCGGTCGTTGGCCGTCGCGGTCGTCGCGAGCACCGGGACCCCGGCCGGCAGCTCGGTGAGCAACGTCCGCAGCCGCCGGTAGTCGGGCCGGAAGTCGTGGCCCCAGTCGGAGATGCAATGGGCCTCGTCGACCACCAGCAGCCCCGCCGATGATGTCAGCGCCGGCAGGACCGAGTCACGGAAATCCGGGTTGTTCAACCTTTCCGGTGAAACGAGCAGGACGTCCACTTCGCCCGCCGCCACCCGGTCCTGGACGCCCTGCCACTCGTCGGTGTTGGCGGAGTTGATCGTGGCCGCGTGCACCCCCGCCCGCGCCGCCGCGTCGACCTGGTTGCGCATCAACGCCAGCAGCGGCGACACGATCACCGTGGGTCCCTCGCCCAGCGCCCGCAGCAACGCCGTGGCGATGAAGTACACCGCGGACTTGCCCCACCCCGTCCGCTGCACCACCAGCGCCCGCCGCCGCTCGGCGACCAGCGCCCGGATGGCTGTCCACTGGTCCTCGCGCAGCACCGCGGCGGGCCCCGCCAGGGCCCGCAGCCGCTCTTCGGCCAGTTCGCGCAACGCCATCTCGTCCACGGCGACCACGATCCCAGAGACCACCGACAATTCGGCCGCGATGGCGGGGTTCCGGGTCCTGGGAACCTCCGAGACATCCCCGGACGGGTGACCGTAGTCTGGTTCACGTGACTGATGACCTGCGCGAACAGGTGCACGCCGCCGCCCGGCGCGCCCGTGTCGCCGCCGCCGACCTGGTCCTGGCCACCCGCGAGCGCAAGGACGCCGCGCTGCACGAGATGGCCGCCGCGCTGCGCGCCCGCGGGCCGGAGGTCCTCGAGGCCAACGCCAAGGACATCGAGGCCGGTCGCGCGGCCGGCCTGTCGGAGGGCCTGCTGGACCGGCTCGCGCTCACCGAGCAGCGCATCGACGGCGTGGCCAAGGGCCTGGAGACCGTGGCGGGCCTGCCCGACCCGGTGGGCGAGGTGCTGCGCGGCTCGATCCTGCCCAACGGCCTGGAGCTGCGGCAGGTCCGCGTCCCGATGGGCGTGGTCGGCATGGTGTACGAGGCCCGCCCGAACGTGACCGTGGACGCCGCGGGCCTCGCGCTGAAGTCCGGCAACGCCGCCCTGCTGCGCGGCTCGTCGTCCGCCGAGCACTCGAACACCGCGCTGGTCGCGATCCTGCGCGACGCGCTGGAGACGGCCGGCCTGCCCGCCGACGCCGTGCAGCTGCTGCCCTGCCACGACCGCGCGTCGGTCACCCACCTCATCACCGCGCGCGGCTTGGTGGACCTGGTCATCCCGCGCGGCGGGGCCGGGCTGATCAACGCCGTCGTGCAGCAGGCGACCGTGCCGACGATCGAGACCGGCGTCGGCAACTGCCACGTCTACGTGGACGCGACCGCCGACCTCGACATGGCCGAAGCGATCGTCCTCAACTCCAAGACCCGCCGCACCAGCGTGTGCAACGCCGCCGAGTCGCTGTTGGTGCACGCGGCCATCGCGGACGAGTTCGTCCCGAGGATCACGGCCGCGCTGCGCGACCACGAAGTCACCGTGCACGGCGATGAGAGGTTCGCGCGCCAGGACGGCGTCGTGGCGGCAACGGATGAGGATTGGGACACCGAGTACCTGTCCTTGGACATCGCCGCCCGCGTGGTGGACTCGTTGGACGAAGCCGTCCTGCACATCGCCGAGCACGGCTCCGGCCACACGGAAGCCATCGTGACCAGCGACGTCGCTGCGGCTCGCCGCTTCACCGCCCGGGTCGACGCGGCGGCGGTCATGGTCAACGCGTCCACCGCGTTCACCGACGGCGGCGAGTTCGGCATGGGCGCGGAGATCGGCATCTCCACCCAGAAGCTGCACGCGCGCGGTCCGATGGGTCTGGCGGAGCTGACCTCGTCGAAGTGGGTCGCGTGGGGCGAGGGCCACGTCCGGCCGTCGTCGTGAACGAGTGATCCACTGATCACCCATCGGGGGGCAACTGCCCCCCGAAAGGCGGACGACGCGGGCCCCGGGACGGGCAGACTGGTCGAGTCCGATCAGCCGTTGCGGTGAGGTGGTAGCCCGATGGGGAAGTGGCAGCTGCAAGTCGATGGTGGCAAGTGCGTCGCCAGCGGGATGTGCGAGGCGATCGCGCCCGACCACTTCCGGCTCGACGGCGTCTCGCAGCCGCTCGACCCCTCGGTCGACCCCGACGACGTCGTCGTGGAGGCCGCCGAGTCGTGCCCGGTGGAGGCGATCCTGGTGCGCGGCTCGGACGGCGCGGTGGTCGCTCCGAGGGACTGACTCGGTGTGACTGGCGTCACCCGAACTGGTCAAAAAATCTTCAACCGATCGCGTCATAGCCGCTGAGGTGACCCGTTTCACCGTTGCGCGGCTCTGCTTCGGGGTGGGCCGCGCGATCCGCGGAGGCGGCCTCCTCCCCCAGGGCCGCGGACGCCGGAGTCGAGGGGGGGGGGGGGGCCGGGGGGGGGGGGGCCGGCCCCCCCCCCCCCACCACCCGACCCGACGGCCGGATCTTCCTCACCGTCGACGCGTGGCACCGGTCCGTCTTCGACCAGCTGGCCGGG
>NZ_JBBEGC010000023.1:0-84886 GCF_037401995.1 Saccharothrix sp. CCNWYY140 | reverse complement strand
CAGGCCATACGGGGATGACGGAAGAAGCCCAAGTCGGGAGGTCTGCTGCGCGAGCTACTTCGAAAAGCGCGCGCCCTGCGGGCGGGCGTGGAGGGCTGTGCGGGCGCGAGGGCTGTGCGGGCGCGTTGCTCGTCTAGGAGGTTGCCGAGTCCTGGGAGGTCGCTGGGCCTTGGGAGGCCGCCGCTGGGCCTTGGGGCAGCTCTCGGGTTGTCCAGGAGCCGTGTGGGACCAGGTGGGCGGTTCGGACGTCGTCCTCGTGGCGTTCCAGGCGGATCAGCAGGTGGTCCTCCGAGAGGCGCTCGGCCATGCCCTCGCCCCACTCGACCGCCACCACCGCGTCCACCAGGTCGGTGTCTAGGTCCAGGTCGTCCAGTTCGTCGAGGTGACCGCCCAGGCGGTAGGCGTCGACGTGCACCAGTGGCACACCCCGGCCCTCCGGGGACGGCTCGTGCACGCGGGCGATGACGAACGTGGGCGAGCTGACCCGGCCGGTCACGCCCAGGCCGCTTGCCAGGCCGCGCACCAGCGCCGTCTTGCCCGCGCCCAGCGGACCGGCCAGCAGCAGCAGGTCGCCGCCGCGCACCAGTTCGCCCAGTTCGCGCCCGAACTCCTCGGTGTCCTCCACCTTGGGGAGGGTCACGCTCGTCGCCACCACCGCCGCCTGCTTTCCACCCGTTCGACGGCGCTGCGCCGAACCAAGCCCACCAGGTGTCCCGTCACCAGGTCGGGCTGTTCCATCATCACCATGTGGCCCGCACCCGGGACGCGGACCAGTTCGCCGTGCGGCATCTCCTCGGCCATCCGCTCGGCGTGCGAGAACGGCGTCAGCTTGTCCGCGTCGCCGCTGATCACGAGGACCTCGCAGTGCCGCAGGCCGGCCAGCGCCTTGTACCGGTTGTGCGTGCCCAAGGTTTCCAGGAAGTCCGTGAGCACCTGCACGGTGGTCCCGTCGATCATCTGCTCCATGAGGTCCACGAGGGACGCGGGCACCTTGGGGTCGCCGAAGGCCAGCGCCCGGATGCCGCTCCACGTGAGCGTGCTCGCGCGGCGGCGGACCCACTCCACGAACCCCGGCTGGAGACCGGCCAACCGGCCCACGCCCAGGGTGACCGGGTTGTAGCGGGACAGGACGCTCTTGGGCAGTCCCGCGCCACCCACCGCGCCGGCCGCCGTGCCGACCAGGGCCACGCCCCGGACGCGGTCGGCGAACAGGTCCGGCTGCTGCTCGGCCAGCGCCATGATCGTCATGCCGCCCATCGAGTGGCCGACCAGCACGATCGGGCCGTCCGGGACGAGCGCACGCAGCACCTCGTCGAGGTCGCGGGCGAGCTGGTCGATGGTGCTGGACCCGGCGGCGCCCCGGCCGGACCGGCCGTGGCCGCGCTGGTCGTAGAGCACCTGGCGGACCCGGGGTTCGGTGAGCTTCGCCAAGTCGCGGCGCTGGAAGTGCCAGCAGCGGCGGTCCAGGGCGAAGCCGTGCACGTGGACGACAGTGAGCTCGGCGGGGCCGCCCTCCGGCGGGTCGACCTCTTCGACCGACAGCGGGACGCCGTCGTCGGCGGCCACCGTGGATTCCCGGTTCGGGGTCAGCATGCCCAAGGGCTCGTCGGCCAGCGGGTCGTCCTGCCGGCGGTCCTTGGCGACCTTCTTGTGATTGGCCGCGACCCCGACCGCGACACCCGTCGCCGCCGCGCCCAGCACGCCGCCGGCCCAGCCGACGGCCTTCCACAGGGTGTTCACCGGTATGTCCTGGTCACGCGGGGCCGGTACATGCCGGTGACGATCTCGTAGTCGATGGTCCCGGTGGTGTCGGCCCACTCGCGGGCGGTCGGCTCGCCGTGCTCGCCGGTGCCGAACAGCACGACCTCGTCGCCCTCGACCACGTGGTCGTCACCGCAGTCCACGACGACCTGGTCCATGCACACCCGGCCCACCACCGGGCGGCGCTTCCCGGCGAGGAGGACGTGCATGCGGTTGGACAGGCTGCGCGGCACGCCGTCCGCGTAGCCGACCGGGACCAGGGCGAGGGTGGTCGCGGTCTTGGCGGTCCAGGTCAGGCCGTAGGAGACGGACTCGCCGGCCGGGATGTGCTTGGTCAGGGCGACGGTGGAGCGGAACGTCATGACCGGGCGCAGGTCGACCGGTTCGGGGACGGGGTTGAGGCCGTAGATCGCGATACCGGGTCGGACCAGGTCGAAGTGCAGGTCCGGCCGGGTAAGGAGGGCGGCCGAGTTGGCCAGGTGCCGCATCGGGTCCAGGCCAGCGGCGAGCGCGGTGCGGTAGGCGTCGTCGAACCGCTCGGCCTGGGCGTCGGTGGCCGGGTGCCCGAGCTCGTCGGCGCAGGCCAGGTGCGACCAGACGGCCTTGACGTCGACCTCGGGGGTCGCGGCGGCCTTCTCCACCAGGGCGGGCCACTCGTCGGCCGGACAGCCGTTGCGGGACAGGCCGGTGTCGATCTTGAGGTGGACGCGGGCGGTCCGCCCCGTCCGCCGGGCGGCCTCGGCGACCTCGCACAGCTGCCGCGCGCTCGCCACGGAGAGATCGATGTCGTGCTCGATCCCGGGCGCGTAGTCGGTGCCGACCGGGTCGAGCCAGGCCAGGGTCGGCACGGTGAGGCCCGCCTTCCGGAGCGCGAGGGCTTCACCCAGCGAACACGAGCCCAGCCAGGACGCCCCGGCCTCCACCGCCGCTCTCGCCACCTCGACGGCCCCGTGCCCGTACCCGTCCGCCTTGACGACGGCCATCGTCGCGGCGGCGGGCGCGAGGCCTGCCAGCAGGGCGACGTTGTGCCGGAGGTTGTCGAGGTCGATCACGACCTCAGCGCGAGGAGCAGCCATAACACCGTTCATGGTGACACAGGGGCCAGCACGGCCGATCCGGTGCCGGCGATGCGGGCGTAACGGCCGTCACGCCAGTGCGATCAACGCCACATACCGCAATCGGTGGAGAGGACCAGGGGACATGGGCTTACGTTCGGGCAAAGTGGCGGGCGCGGTGACCCTGGCGGTCGTGTTGGCCGCGTGCGGGAGTGGCACGGGGTCCACAACCCTGTCGACGACCACGACGGCAACCACAACGACGACCACCACAACGACGACGACCACGACCTCGGTGACGCCGGTCATCCCCAGCACCACGACGACCACGCAAGCACCGCCACCCCAGCCGCAGCCCCAACCCCAGCCGCAGCCCCAACCTCAGCCGGAGCCCCAACCTCAGCCGGAGCCGGCGCCGAGCGTCTACTACAAGAACTGCGACGAAGCGCGAGCCGCGGGCGCGGCCCCGATCCGTCGCGGCCAACCCGGCTACCGGTCCGGGCTGGACCGTGACAACGACGGCATCGCCTGCGACAAGTGACGCGCTCAGGTCGTCAGCGGGCGGACGGCGCGGATGGCGTCCGGGACCGCCGCCAGGAGGGACGTGGCCGGGATCGGTGCGCCGTCGGCCGCCAGCTCCGCAGCCAGGACGTGCACGCGGGCCGCGCAGCCCGCGGCCAACAGGGGGTCGAGGCCGGCTGCCAGCAGGGCTCCGATCAGGCCCGACAGCACGTCGCCGGAGCCGGCTGTCGCCGCCCACGACGAGCGGGCGCGGTTGACCAGGACGCGGCCGTCCGGGGAGGCGACGACCGTGGTGTGGCCCTTGAGGAGCACCACCGCGTCGAACTTGTCGGCCGCGCGCTTCGCCGCCGCCACGCGGTCGGGGCCGACCTCGCCGGCCAGGCGTTCGTACTCGCGGTCGTGCGGGGTCAGGACGAGCGGGGTGCCGGGGTCGCGGGCGTCCCAGAGGTCGGGGTTGTTGGCGAGCATCGTGATGGCGTCCGCGTCCGCGCACACCGGCACGCCCGCCTCCAGCACGGTCCGCAGCACGGCCTCCGCGCCCAGCCCGGTCCCCAGGCCCGGCCCGACGACCCACGACTGCACGCGGCCGGCGTCGGTGATCGAGCCCGTGCAGATCGCCTCCGGCCACCGCGCCCGCACGCCCTCCGCCGCCGCGCCCGCGTACCGGACCATCCCGGAGGTCGCGAGCAGCGCCGCGCCCGTCGCCAGCACGGCCGCGCCCGGGTAGGTCGCCGAACCGGCCGCGATCCCGGTCACGCCCTGGGTGTACTTGTCGTCGGTCGGCCCCGGCACGGGCCACGCCGCGCCGACGTCGGCGACCTCCAGCTCCAGCAGGTCCGGCCCGGCCAGCTCCGGCGTCAGGCCGATGTCCACCAGCCGCACCTCGCCGCAGTCGGCCAGCGCGTGCACGGGCTTGAGGCACCCGAACGTGACGGTCACCGCGGGTCGGACGTGCGGACCGCTCACCGCCCCGGTGTCCGGGTCGACCCCGCTGGGCAGGTCCACCGACAGCACGGGCGCGTCGAGGTGCGCCACGTGCTCGGCCGCGTCGGGCCGCAGCGGACCGCGCGCCGACAGGCCCACGATGCCGTCGACCACCAGGTCCACGTCGGTCAACCGCTCGACGACCCGACCGCCGACCCGCCGGAACGCGGCCAGCCCGGCGGCGTGCGCCTTGGCGGGGTTGAGCAGCACCGCCGACACGGCCACCCCGCGCCGGCGCAGGAAGTAGCCCGCCCACAGCGCGTCGCCGCCGTTGTTGCCCGCACCGACCAGCAGCCCGACCCGCCGCCGCCCGTTCAGGTGCTCCAGCGCCACCGTGGCCACGCCGAACGCCGCCCGCCGCATGAGCGCCCCCTCGGGCACCCGCGCCATGACCCGTTCCTCGGCCGCCTTGACCCGCCCCGTGGTCCACAGTCCCCGCATGGCGGAAAGCCTAGGCGCGCCTACTCGACCGTGACGGACTTGGCCAGGTTGCGCGGCTTGTCCACGTCGTAGCCCCGGCTGCGCGCGATCTCCGCCGCCAGGACCTGCAACGGCACCGTCGACACCAGCGGCTGGAGCAGCGTGGACACCGCGGGCACCTCGATCAGGTGGTCGGCGAACGGCAGGACCGTCTCGTCGCCCTCCTCCGCGATCACGATGGTCCGCGCGCCGCGCGCCTGGATCTCGCTGATGTTGGACACCAGCTTGGAGTGCAGCACCGCCCGGCCCTTCGGCGACGGCATCACCACGACGACCGGCAGGCCCTCTTCGATCAGCGCGATCGGACCGTGCTTCAGCTCGCCCGCCGCGAAGCCCTCGGCGTGCATGTACGCCAGTTCCTTGAGCTTGAGCGCGCCTTCCAGCGCCACCGGGTAGCCGACGTGCCGGCCCAGGAACAGCACGGCCTTCGAGTCGGCCAGCTCACGCCCGAGCTCGCGGACCTGGCCGACCGTGCCCAGCACCTGCTGCACGGCCTTCGGCATGGCCTCCAGCTCGTGGAACTCGCGGGCCACCTCGTCGGGGTACTTGGTGCCGCGCGCCTGCGCCAGGGCGAGTCCGACCAGGTAGTTCGCGGCGATCTGGGCCAGGAACGCCTTGGTGGACGCGACGCCGATCTCCGGCCCGGCGTGCGTGTAGAGCACGGCGTCGGACTCGCGCGGGATCTGCGCGCCGTTGGTGTTGCACACCGCCAGCACGCGGGCCTTCTGCGCACGGGCGTGCCGCACGGCCTCCAGCGTGTCGGCCGTCTCACCGGACTGGGACACGGCCACGACCAGCGTGTCGCGGTCCAGCACCGGGTCGCGGTAGCGGAACTCCGAGGCCAGCTCGACCTCGACGGGCAGGCGGGTCCAGTGCTCGATGGCGTACTTGGCGACCAGGCCCGAGTGGTAGGCCGAGCCGCAGGCCACGACGAAGACCTTGTCCACGTCCCGCAGGTCCTGGTCGGACAGGCGCTGCTCGTCCAGGACGATCCGGCCGCCGGAGAAGTGCCCGCGCAGGGTGTTGGCCAGCGCCTCCGGCTGCTCCTCGATCTCCTTGAGCATGAAGTACTCGTGGCCGCCCTTCTCGGCGGCGGACAGGTCCCAGTTCACCGTGAACGGCTTGGCCTGGGCGGGCTCGCCGTCGAAGTCGGTGACCTCGTAGCCGTCGCGGGTGATCACGACGACCTGGTCCTGGCCGAGCTCGACGGCCTCGCGGGTGTGCTCGATGAACGCGGACACGTCCGAGGCGACGAACGTCTCCCCCTCGCCCACGCCCACCACCAGCGGCGAGGAGCGGCGGGCGGCGACGACCGCGTCCGGCTGGTCGGCGTGGGTCACCACGAGGGTGAACGCGCCCTCCAGGCGGCGGACCACGGCGCGCACGCTGGCGGGGAGGTCGCCCGCGGTGTCGCCCTCGGTGTAGGCGAAGGCGATCAGGTGGGCGGTGGTCTCGGTGTCGGTGTCGCTGGCCATCTCGACGCCGCGCGCTTCCAGCTCGGCGCGCAGGGCGGCGAAGTTCTCGATGATCCCGTTGTGCACCACGGCGACCCGGCCGGTCACGTCGCGGTGCGGGTGGGAGTTGCGGTCGATCGGGGCGCCGTGCGTGGCCCAGCGCGTGTGGCCCATGCCGGCGGTGCCGGTGAAGGCCGCGCGGCCGACCTCGTCGAGCCGGTCCTCCAGGTTGCTCAGCCGCCCGGCCTTGCGCTCGACGGCCAAGCCGCCGTCGCCGTCCAGCACGGCGACACCCGCCGAGTCGTAGCCCCGGTACTCCAGCCGCCGCAGCCCGTCGAGGACGACGTCCAGCGCCGGCCGGTGGCCCACGTATCCCACGATTCCGCACACGCCGCACAGCGTAACCAGACCAGCGGCGTCACCCGAACGGGCCACTTCGTCGGGTTCGCGCAGGTCACAGTGCTTATTGGTGTAGACCAATCGGGGCGTGCGCGGTCTCGCCGCGATCGACTACCGTTCACGCGGTGAGCGGCTACTCGGCGAAGCAGGTGCTCGACCAGCTGTCCAAGCCCGGCGAGCACCCGGTGCTGCGCGGCGACCTGGCCCTGGTGGGCCTGCCCGGTCTCGTCTACACCCCCGCGTCCGGCCTGGGCCTGCCCGCCGTCGCGTTCGGCCACGGCTGGCTGCAACCGGTCACCCGCTACCGGGCACTGCTGCGCCACCTGGCGTCCTGGGGCATCGTGGCCGCGGCCCCCGGCACCCAACGCGGCCCGCTCATGTCCTCCAGGCTCCTGGCCGGCAACCTCCGCACCGCCCTGGACGTCTGCACCGGCGTCCGCCTGGGCGAGGGCGAGATCAGCGTGGACCCGGACCGCCTGGCCGTCGCCGGCCACTCGATGGGCGGAGGCGCGGCGGTCCTGGCCGCGGCCGACGACGAACGCGTGCGGGCCGTGGTGACCCTGGCCGCCTCCGAGGTCCGGCCGTCCGCCCTGGACGCCGCGCGCCGGGTGACCGTGCCGGGCCTCCACCTGGCCGCCGCCGACGACCGCATCGCCCCGCCGGTGGGGCACGCGGAGGCCATCGCGCAGGCGTGGACGGGGCCGGTCCAGTACCGGCTGCTGCCCAAGACGAGCCACCTGGGGTTCGCCGAGGGGCGGCACTGGAGCGAGCTGTTGCTGGACGGCAAGGGGGAGCGGTCGGCGCAACGGCTGGCGCGGGCGCTGCTCACGGCCTTCCTGCTGAGGGCCTTGAAGGGCGACAAGAGGTGGGACCCGCTGCTGGAGGAAGACGCCAAGGGCGCCCCCCTGACTTACCACCGCGCCGCCCTGACCCTCCGCTAACCACCCCGCTCCGCACCCCTCCGCCTCACCCCGCACCACCAGCCGCCGCCACCCAGCGCCACACCGCCGCACGCCACAGCCCGCCGCACCACCGCATCCAGCTGCCGCACCGCCGCGCACCACCCACGCACCGCCGCACCATCCAGCCACCGCCGCTGCGCGCCACGCACCAGCCGGGCACGATCCCGCCGCCTACCGCCGTGCCCAGCCGCCGCGCCCGACCGACCGCCGTGCCCGATCGTTGGGGCTCGACCCGTTTTGTGTTGGACGTTCGCGATGTTTTCGGCCGCGGAACTACGCGAGCGTCCAACAGAAACAAGAACGGCCCCCGCCGGGTGTGGCGGGGGCCGCTGTCGATCGGGTGAAGCCGAGATCAGGTGGCACCGATCAGGTGACGTCGATCAGGTGAGCCAGCTCTGGCCGCCGAAATCGTCGTCGTCGTCCGTGGGTGTGGGTCGGCGGGGTGTGGGGCGTGCTGGGGCTGGGGTCGGGATCGGGGGTGGCGTTGGAGCGGGCGGAGGGGGTGGTGGTACCGCTGGGGGTGGGGTTACCGGGGCGCCTGAGGACCAGCCGTAGCCGGGTTGTTGTTGGGCCTCGTAGGTCGGCTCGTCGTCCTCCGTGCCGAACTGGAACTCGCCGCTCTTCTTCTGGGTCGCCGCGGTTGTGCCCCAGCCGCCGGCGGCCTTTTGGGCCTTGCCCGCCTCCTGGATTCGCTCGATCGTCTTCTCGGCGATCTGCGCTTGCTTGGAGAAGGCGTCGCCGGCCTTGTCGCGTGCCTCCCGGGAGTGGCGTTCCCGCAGTTCGCGGCGGTCGGCCGCTTCCCGGTCGATCTGGTCCATGCGGCTCATCGCCGCGGCGAGGCGCTCGGCAGAAGCGCTCATCGACCCTCCTCACCCAGCACACCCTGGACACGGCTGAGGCTCGCGTCGTCGTCGAACAGCGAGCCGGTGGTGCGCCACTGGCCGGGGCTGCGCTCGGTGTCGCCACCGCCCTGCTGACCGCCGCCCGCCATGCCGCCACCCATCATGCCGCCGCCCATCATGCCGCCACCCATCGGCGACCCGGACTGCTGGCCGTGCGACTCGGTCATGGACGGCAGCGACGCCGCGCCCGGCTGACCCGCCTCGGACGTGTTCATGTTGGACGCCAGGCCCTGGTCGGCACTGCCGGACGGGCTGTTCCACGTGTTGTCCGACGCCGGCGCGCCCCACACGGAGTCCGCGCCGCCGAACCCGGTCGGCCCACCTCCCGGCCCGAAGACCGAGGCACCGGACGTGGTGGTCGTGCCGCTGGTGTCGTGTGCGACGAAGCCCTGCTCGTGGTGGCCGAACTGCGGACCACCCCCGCCGCCGAAGCCGCCACCGCCGTGGCCGAACCCGGGACCGCCACCCGCGCCCGGCTCGAACCCGGGACCACCGGGCACGAACGCGGGGCCGGCGGGCGCGAAGGCAGGACCGCCGGGAGCGAACCCGGGGCCGCCTTGGCCGAAGCCCGGCCCACCCTGACCCGGACCGGCCTGGCCGAAGCCGGGGCCGCCCTGGCCCGGACCGCCCTGGCCCGGAACGCCTTGGCCGGGACCGCCCTGGCCTGGGGCGAAGCCGGGATCGGCCGCCGGCGTGGTCGTGAAGCCGCCGCCGCCACCGCTGAAACCGGGGTCGGCCGCCACGCCCGCCGGGTCGGTGAACCCGATCGCGGGCTCGGGCTGCCCGATCAACGGCTCCGCGCCGCCGCCCGGCCCGAAGCCACCGCCGAAGCCGGGATCCGCTGGACCGCCGCCGAAGCCGCCGCCCTGGCCGCCATCCTGGCCGAAGCCGCCGCCGAAGCCGGGGTCCGGAGCCGTCGGACCGCCGCCGAAGCCGCCGCCCTGCCCGCCGTCCTGCCCGAAGCCGCCGCCGAAGCCACCGTCCCCGCCGAAGCCGCCACCGGACCCACCGCCGAAGCCACCGTCCCCGCCGAAGCCGCCGCCGGACCCGCCACCGAAGCCGCCACCGCCGGACCCACCGGTCTCCGGGGTTCCGATCAGCGGCTCGCCGACTGCGCCGACCGCGCCGACCGCGGCACCCACGCCGGACTCGTGTCCGATGAGCGTTTCCGCGCCGCCCTCGAACGGCATCGCGCGCACGTCCGGCTGGCCCGGCGACACCTCGGCGGGCATGGTCGTCACGTCGTCGGGGATGGTCGGGATGCCGGCCTGGCCGTTGTCGGGCTTGTCCTCGCCGAACTCGACGCCGTACTCCTCGGGGGTGCCGTCGCCGTTGTCGACCGTGAGGTTGATCTCGCCGGTCAGCGGGTCGACCTCGGCGGTGATCGCCAGGCCGTCCAACTCGATGAGCGCCTTGCCGTCCGCGCCCGCCTCGATCGGGATCGCGCCGCCCTCGGCGCCGCCGCCGGCCGTCACGCCGACGCCCGGGCCACCGGGGGTGCCGCCGCCGGGGGTCGGGGTGCCGCCGGACACCGGGGTCGCGCCGGCCAGGGCGCCTGCCAGGGCCGCGGCGCCGTTCTGGCCGGTCAGGGCCTTGAGGGCGTCCGGGTTGTTGCTGAAGTCGACGTCGTAGGTCTTCGGTTCGCTGGTCGGCGTGTCCACGGTGATCTGCACGTGGCCGCGTTCGTCCGGCTCCGTGATCTTGATCTCGTTGTCGCCGCTCTTGATGGTGACGGTCTCGGGCTCTTCCTCGCCCTTCAGGCCGTCCGGCTTGCCGTCACCGTTGAGGTCGTCCGGCTTGCCGTCGCCGTCGAGGTCGTCGATCTTGCCGTCGCCGTCGGTGTCGCCCGGGATCTTGATGTCGTCGGGCTTGCCGTCGCCGTCCTTGTCCAGCGGGTTCTCCGGCTTCGGCATCTCCGGCATGCCGCCGCCGCCACCGCCGGGCGGGGTGCCACCGCCGCCGCCGGGCATGCCGCCGCCGCCGGGCGGGGTGCCCTTGCCGTTCCCGTTGCCGTTTCCATTCCCGTCGCCGTTGCCGTTGCCGTCACTGCCGGACGCGGCCGGGAACGGGTTCTCGAAGCCCGCCATGTAGGAGGCCAGCGCCTCCCACTTCTGGTCCACAGAGGACTTCGTGGTCTCGTTCAGGCTCTTGAACTGCGTGTACAGGCCCCAGAACTCGGTGTTGAACGACTGCTGGATCCACCGCTTGCACTGGTTGATCGCGTATTCTTTGTTCTCGTCGTTGAGGTAGCAGTCATCGCTGTTGATCCGGTCCGCGATGTTGCTGCCCATCTTCGAGTCGACCCAGCCCGCGATTTCCAGCACGCGGTCCTTGGAGTAGTCGCCCTCGCCGCGGGAGAACGACACGACCTTCTCGGCCATGTACGTGTCCGCCTGCGCGATCTGCTCGCGGTACATCTCCAGGACCTCGTCGGCCTTGCTCTTGCAGAGCTGGAACACGCCGGTCACGGCGGTCCGGGTCAGCTTGGCCGCGCCGTCCAGGCCCTCGCCCAACTCGTTGAGCTTGGGCAGGATCTGGTCGTTGTAGTGCTCGTGCGACTTGTCGGCCGCCTGGCCCTTCCACTCGCCGTACAGGCCCTTGAGGTGCGCGTCGACGTCCCCGCGCATCTCGTCGACCTTGGTCTTGGCCGTGCTGAACTCGTCGGCCTCCATGAGCAGCTTGTGGAAGTTGATGCCGCGCTGCTCGTTGTAGGGCTTCTCGATGTGGTTCGCGTAGTCCAGGTTGGTCGTGTTACCGAGGCAGTCGCCGGGCCGGTTGTTCCAGATCGGCATGAACTTCTCGAAGACCTTCAGGCCCGCCTTGCCCGCGTCGAACAGCTCGTTCGAGTTCTTCGTGCCCGCGCCGGACGCCGTCGGCGGCTGCTTGCCGTCCAACGACTTCTGGCCCTCGTTGACGGCCTTGGTCTGCTCGCGGCTGTTGTAGCTCTTGGTGTCGGACTCGGCCTTGGCCTCGTTGTAGACGCCTTCGAGGTCGCTGGTCGCGCGGTTGTAGAGGCTGACGTCCCAGCTGTCGTAGTCGTAGCGGTCCTGGTACTTCTCGGCCTCGTCGGGGATGTTCCAGGGCGCGGTCGAGTTGGTGTACTCGCGCAGCAGCGCCTTCTTCTTGTCCTCGGAGACGTTCGGGTCGTCGAGGAGGGCCTTGACCTCGTTCCAGCCTGGCTCGGCCATCAGTACTTGCTCCCCACGTTGCCGGCGTTCTGGGACTCGACGTCACCGTAGGTCGACGCGCCGGCGCCGATCTTGCCCGCGAACGAGCCGATCGTGGTCGACATGTTGACGATGGCCTTGCCGAAGTTGTCGACGCCCGACTTGTACTTCGCGAAGTGCTGCTTGTGCGCTTCGCCGAAATCGGCGTCGACCGTTTCGGTCTGGCCGACCTTCTGGAGTTCTTCCGCCGTGTCCGCAGCGGTGTCGGAAATAGCCTTCGAGGCCTTTTGCATGGCCTCGGTACTGGTGCCGTAACCGGCCACGGCGCTTCACTCCCCTCCGTGGCGCGACGGCCACGACCCTCTACCGAACTCGTCCGTTACGACGCGACGCTTCGGCGCCCGGTTCCCATCGTGGCAGCCCGCGGGGCGCTCCGACGGCTGTTCGGACGCGTTCCTTGCAGGTGTAAACGCCGGCCCGGGACGCAGCGCCCTAGTGGGGCGGCTGACCCTGTCCGGGCGGCGGGAACTGGCCGGGCGGCGGACCCTGCGGCGGCTGACCGTACGGACCGGGCTGGCCCGGTTGGCCGAACGGCGGCTGCTGACCGGAGTGCCCGAACGAGCCCTGTTGACCGGGCGGGGGCTGTTGACCGGGCGGGGGCTGCTGGCCGGGCGCGCCGAACCCACCGGGCGGGCCGTACTGACCGGGCGGGCCGTACTGGCCGGGCTGCCCGTGGGGCGGCTGCTGACCGGGGTGGCCGTGAGGCGGCTGCCCGTAGGGCGGTTGCGGGCCGTGCGGACCCGGTTGCCCGTACGGGTTGTTCTGCCGGTTCTTCTTGGTCGACTTCACGATCAGCACGACCACGACCACCACGCCCGCCAGGACGAGGAGGATCAGCAGGTCGATCACCATGTGGGTGCCCCCGGGGTTGGCAGGATCAGCCCACCGAGGAAACCACACCCGCCAGGCGCTGCGCCGCCGACTCCGCCAGTTCGTGGGTGGGGGCCTCCACCATCACCCGGACGAGCTGCTCCGTTCCGGACGGGCGCAGCAGCACGCGGCCGGTGTCGCCCAGCTCGGCCTCGACGGCCGCCACGGCCTCGCTGACCGCTGTGTCCTTCGCCACCCGGGCCTTGTCCGCGACCACGACGTTGACCAGCACCTGCGGCAGCCGCCGCATCACGCCCGCCAGCTCGGCCAGCGACTTGCCGGTCTCGGCCATGCGGGCCATCAGCCGCAGCGCGGTCAGCAGGCCGTCACCGGTGGTGGCGTGCGCGGGCAGGACCACGTGCCCGGACTGCTCGCCGCCCAGCGCGTACCCGCCGGCGCGCAGCTCCTCCAGCACGTACCGGTCGCCCACGGCGGCGGTGCGCAGCGCGATGCCGTGCTCCCGCATCGCCAGGTGCAGGCCGAGGTTGCTCATCACGGTGGCGACCAGGGTGTCGTCGGTCAGCTCACCGGACTCCTTCATCGCGATCGCGAGGACCGCCATGATCTGGTCGCCGTCGACCTCGGCGCCGTCCGCGTCCACGGCCAGGCAGCGGTCCGCGTCGCCGTCGTGCGCGATGCCCAGGTCGGCGCCGTGCTCCCGCACCGCGGCGCGGATCTGGTCCAGGTGGGTCGAGCCGCAGCCGTCGTTGATGTTCAGGCCGTCCGGGGCGGTGTGGATCTCGACGACCTCGGCGCCCGCGCGGCGGTAGGCGTCCGGGGCGGCCACGGAGGCGGCGCCGTTCGCGCAGTCCACGACCACCTTGATGCCGTCCAGCCGGTGCGGCGTCACCTTCAGCAGGTGCTGCACGTACTGGCCCTCGGCGTCCTCGACGTCCCGCACGCGGCCGATGCCCGCGCCGGTCGGGCGGTGCTCCAGCGCGCCCATCTTCTGCTCGATCTCGTCCTCGACGGAGTCCGGCAGCTTGTGCCCGCCCGCCGCGAACAGCTTGATGCCGTTGTCGGGCATCGGGTTGTGCGAGGCGGAGATCATCACGCCGACGTCCGCGCCCAGCGCCGCGACCAGGTGCGCGACCGCCGGGGTCGGCAGGACACCCGCCCGCAGCACGTCCGCGCCCGCCGACGTGAGCCCCGCCACCACGGCGGCCTCCAGCATCTCGCCGCTGGCCCGCGGGTCGCGGCCGACCACGGCGATCGGGCGGTGGGACCGGTCGTGTTCGGCGAGCACCCGGGCCGCGGCGGCGGCCAGCGACAGCGCCAGCTCGGGGGTCAGGTCGGCGTTCGCCAGACCACGCACACCGTCAGTGCCGAACAGCCGACCCATGATCGCCATGACCTCCGTGATGAACCACACAACATTGGGCGGAACGCACTGCGGGAGCAGCAGTTCGACGAAGAACTGGCTGCTCCCGCAGGGTAGTGCTCTGGTGCCGACCGCGAGGTCAGCGCTTGCTGTACTGAGGCGCCTTGCGGGCCTTCTTGAGACCGTACTTCTTCCGCTCCTTGACCCGGGGGTCGCGGGTGAGGAAGCCGGCCTTCTTCAGCACCGGGCGGTCCTCGGAGTCCACGGCGACGAGCGCGCGGGCGATCGCGAGGCGCAGCGCGCCGGCCTGACCGGTGATGCCGCCGCCGCTGAGGTTCGCGATGACGTCGAACGTCTCCGGCTTCTCGGTCGTCACCAGGGGCTCGCGGATGAGCTGCTGGTGCACCTTGTTCGGGAAGTACGTCTCGAGGGACTTCCCGTTCAGGGTGAACTTGCCGGTGCCGGGCAGCAGGCGCACGCGGACGATGGCCTCCTTGCGGCGGCCGACGGTCTGCGCGAGGTGGTGCGCGCCGGCGCTGAGCACGGGCCGCACGACGGGCGCGGGAGCGGGCTCGGCGTCGGTCGCCTCGGCGTCGGTCGCCTCGGCCTCGGGGGCCTCGGCACCGTCGACATCGGACTCGACGGCGTCGACGGCGGGGGTCTCCGCCTCGACGGCCTCGGTCTCGACCTCAGGGGTGGTCACGTCGTTTTCCTCGGAGTACGGCTCGGTCACTGGGCGACCTTCTTGATCTCGAACGGCTGCGGCTGCTGCGCCGCGTGCGGGTGGGTCGGGCCCGTGTAGACCTTGAGCTTGCCGGCGATCACACGGCCGAGGCGGTTCTTGGGCAGCATGCCCTTGATGGCCTTCTCGACCAGCCGGTCGGCCCGGGTGTCGAGCACCTCGCCGAACGACCTCTGGCGAAGACCGCCGGGGTGGCCGGAGTGCCGGTACACGAACTCCTGGTCGCGCTTCTTGCCGGTCAACGCCACCTTGTCCGCGTTGATGATGATGACGAAGTCACCAGTGTCAACGTGGGGGGCGTAGGTCGGCTTGTGCTTGCCGCGCAGCAGCGTCGCGGCCTGGGTGGCGAGCCGGCCGAGCACCACGTCCTGGGCGTCGATCACGTGCCAGGTTCGGGTCACCTCGCCGGGCTTCGGGCTGTACGTGCGCACGGGTCTACCTCGTCGTCACTTGCGTCTGGGGTCATTGCGGCGGTTGCTCAGGCTCCAGACACCCCAGACGGGCAGGTGGACCAGAACACGAGGCACGCGGAAGCGCACCGGGTACCGCACAACAACGTAGGAAGATACCGGTTGGCCCACGGCCAGGTCAAAACGACCCCCGCCAACCGGCCTCGAGCACCGGCGTTCCGCCGCCGGAGCGGCCTGAACAGGGCGAGACCCCGGGCCTTCGAAGAGCCCGGGGTCTCGCGAGTCACGCGGTGGTGACGCAGTTCACCAACGGCCGCGGTTGGTGTTCTCAGCGGCCTCGTAGGCCTCGGTGGCCTGCTGCACGGCGACACCGATGGAGGCGAGGACCGACTGGAGGTCGGCGGCGGAGGTGTCCCACTTCCGCTGCGCCTCCTGGTAGGCCTCGGACGCGCCACCGTCCCACTGGGCGATGACGGGGGCGAGGCGGGCCTTCAGGTCCTCCAGCTGCTGCTCGACCTGGCTCGCCTGGCTCGAGATGTTGCCCGCGGCGCTGGCGAGCTCGCCGAAGTTGACTTCAATGCGGTCGTTCATTTCTCCCCTACCTACAAGTCAATGGTGCCGAGCGAATGCGGAAACAGAAAGCGAAGAACTGCCGAAGCAGTCGGAGCGGATCAGAACCCGCCGGCGAGGCGGCTGGTCAGGCTGCTCATCGACTGGTTCTGCTCCTCTTCCTGACGGGCGTAGATGTCGGCGGAGCCGGACATCTGCTCGGCGATCGCGCGCAGCGCCTCCTGGAGCTTGCGGGCGTCCTCGTCGAAGCGGGTCATCAGCGTGTTGAACGCCGTGGCCGCCGCACCCTTCCAGCTGCCGCCGACGGTGTCGACGGTGCTGCGAACCTGGTTCAGGATGCCCTGAACGGACTCGTCCACGCTCACGATGTCCTTCGCGGCCTGGACGAGCTCGTCAGTCCCGGTACCGTAACCAGCCATTGGGAGAAACCCCCTTCATCAGAGATCAGGTCGTACCCGTTCTCGCTGGGTACGCCTCTTCCGACGCAGACCCTGCCACGGTCGGTTCCGCCCTGTCGCGACTTCTCGGGAAGTAGTTGCGGTAGTAAACGCAACTCGGTGGAACCAGCGGTCAGTAGAGGATTCGCGCTTGCGAAAAGTCCTCGTCATCGCCCCTTTCGGGGGGCAGCTGTCCACTCGGACCGGCGACCGCCCGAGATCCGGACACGGAGGGTGGCGGCGCCGGATTTGCATTCGCGTCCGTTCGCTTCTGCGATTCTTCGGCCGGCGCGAGGAGTTCGGCGGCCGAGGGGAGGCGGTCGACCGGCAGCCCGCGGTCCTCGCGGAACCCCGCGGCCACCCGGCGGACGTCCTCGGAGGTGGGTCGCTGGGTGTCCGGCTTGACCTGCTTGGCCCGCGCCTGGTCGGCCAGCTGCCGGTTCCGGTCGCGCTGGGCGGCGTTGGACGCGGACGCCGCGGAGGCGGCTCTCCGGCCCCTCGTCACGGCCGCCTCGACATCGGAGCGGAACTTGGCGAACGCCTCCGGGATGCCGGTCATCACACTTCCCTCTAACTGGTCACGGTCAGCGTGCGGACGACCTGCTCGCACGCCGGGCGGACCCGCTGTTCACCGGAGTCCGGGAACTGGCACCCGACGCTCACCTGGGCGTCGCCCTGGAGCACGACGTACCAGTCGACGGTGAAGGTGTCCGCCTCTTCCCGGTAGTAAACGACACTCTTGCCCCCGAAGTCGGCGGAAGCGTCGAAACCGGACACCCGCTGCCGCTTGTCGTACCCCTCCCGCAGCTCCCGCTCCGCCCTCGTGCGGTCCGCGGTCGCGTCGTAGGTCAACTTGTTCTCGTTGACGGCGATCACGTCCAGCGGCGACTCGGGCGACTCCGGCTTGAGCAGCACTTCGCGCTTCTTCGGGTCCCCACCGGTCTGGATCCACTCGGCGGGGGCGGTGAAGGTGTAGTCGTACTGGGCGATGAGCTTGCCCTGCGGGGCGCTGGAGGACGTCGTGGTCGGTGTCCCCAGGTTGTCCTTGCGGGTCAGCGCGTAGGCGACGGACGCCCCGATCACGGCGACCAGCAACACGACCCCGCCGACGATCAACGGCGTCCGGCTCTTCTTCCGCACCGGCGGCGGCGTGGGCGGGAAGTACGCCGGCTGCGGGAACCCGCCGGGCGGGGACGCCGTGATCCGCCGGGTGATCTTCCGGGTCGAGTCGCCGGTGATCTTCTGGGTGACATCGCCCTGGCTCGGCAACGCCCCGGTCCGCAGCGGATCGGTGGAGACGGCCCGCAGCGCGCCCCGCGCCACCACCGTCTCCGGCTGGTCGATGCTCGTCGGCACTACCCCGGCCTGCTCCAGGACCAGCCGGGCGACCAGAGGGATCCGGCTCGACCCGCCGACCAGGAACACCCCGGCCAGCCCGCGCGGGTCCAACCCGGCGTCCCGCACCACACCCGTGACGAGCGCGGCGGCCCGGTGCAGCGGCGCCTCGATCAACCGCTCCAGGTCGGCCCGCGTGACATGGGCGTCCGGGAACGGCGGCGGCATCGGCACGTCCGTGTAGGAGTGCCGGGACAAGGTCTCCTTCGCGCCCCGCACGTCCTGCCGCAACACCCGCCGCTTGCGCCGGTCGGCCAGCTCCCGACCCTCGACGAGCTGCCGCCACGCGTCGGGGTCACCCGGCCCGACCAGCGTCCCGATGTGCTCCAGGAGGGCCTGGTCGATGTCCGCGCCGCCGAAGCTCGGGTCGCCCTTGGTGGCCAGCACCCGGAACGTCCCGCCGGACCGGGCCACGACACTCGCGTCCACGGTGCCGCCGCCCAGGTCCAGCACCGCCAACGCCGCGCCCTCGGCGATCGCGTGGGTGGCCGAGTGGAACACCGCCGCCGCGACCGGCTCGGGCACCAGCCGGACCTCCTGCCCCAGCCCCCGCGCGGCCTGCAACAGCACCCGGGTCCGGATCGCGCCCCAGTCCGCCGGGTGGGTCAGCACCAGCAGGTCGACGCGTGCGCCGCCGGCCACGTGCCGGGCCTCGCTCACCGCCCGCGTCAACACCGCCCGCACGACGTCCACGACCGGCAGCACCGAGGTGCCGAGCAGCAGCTCGCCCTCGTCCACCCTGCGCTTCGGGTGGGGTTCGTACCGTGCGGGGTCCACGGCCGCCTGCCGCTCCGCCTCCTGCCCGACGAACAACGTCCCGTCGGCGGCGGCGAACACGGCGGAGGGCACGATCGGCTGGCCGTCCACCACCACGACCTGCGGCTCCCGGTTGTCGACCGAGATCGCCACGCAGGTGCTGGACGTGCCGAAGTCCACCGCCACGCGCAGGCTCATCGGTCATCCCCTCGTCCGCCGGGGTCGGCGTGCAGGAACATGCATATCAGGATCGGGCGTGCGATCCGCGCATGTCGCCGATGGCCGTTCCCTGCGTGATCGACTGGGCACCATCGGTGGCCGCCCGGTGCGCGCGGATCACGGTTCCCCGCCCCTGGTCCGCCGTCGAGGACCTTGAGCTCCGCGACCACCGACTCCCCTGCGTGCCCGTCACGACGGGCTGGCTCTGCGCAGGGCCTCGGCCATGCGTTCGAGCGCCTCGGTCGCGCCCACGCCCTCGTGGGCCGGGATCGCCTCGGCCAGGAAGCGCTTCGCGTCCTCGGGGCGGCCGGCGGCCAGGTAGCTCTCCGCCAGGTTCGCGGCGGCGTTGGCGGAGCCCAGGCCCTCGGACAGCTCCTGGAAGATCCGGTACGCGCGTTCGGCCAGGGCCACGGCTTCGGCGTGGTGGCCCAGCGCGGTCTCGACGCGGGAGGCGTGGCTGGTCACGTGGGCCTTGCCGCGCAGGTCGTCCGCGTCCTCCATCAGTTCCAGCATCCGCCGGCCGGCCTCGGCCGCCCGGTCGAGGTGGCCGTCGCGCAGGGCGTAGGAGGAGATCCGGAAGTGGACGGCCGCCTCCACGACCGGCGCGCTGTGGCCCCGGCTGCGTTCCAGGGCCTGTTCGAACAGCGGCATGGCTTCGTCCAGCCGGCCGTCCCAGGCGATCATCGAGGCGTGCTCGCGCAGCGCCGAGAGGTGGACGCGGTCGTCGCCCGCGTCGCGCGCGATCGTGACGGCGCGCTCGGCCAGCTCCAGGGCCGGCTTGCCGTCGTGGACCGACTGGTAGTAGGCCCACGACGCCAGGTGGCAGGCGAGCCAGGCCCGCTCGCCGCCCGACTCCAGCCCCTCCGCGCAGGCCCGGAACTGGCCCATCAGCTCGTCGGAGAGGCTGGACTTGGCCGTCTCGGCGAGCCGGTAGTGCTCGGCGCGCCACATCAGCTGCACGTCGCCCACGTCCCGCGCGCAGTCCCGGCACAGCGTGATCAGCTCCGCCATCCGCGCGCTCGACAGGAAGACGTCCAGGTCCAGGTGGCTCGCGCGGGCCACGAACGCGAGCGCGGGCCTGGCCCACCCCTCCCGCGCGCACGCCTCGACCGCGTGGGCGATCTGCCGCTGCTCCGACACCGCCCACGCCGCGAACCGGTCGGTGAGACGGGCGACCGCGGCGGGGCTCAGCTCCGGCACCCGCACGTCGATCGGGTCCAGCGGCGGCATGTCGTGGTAGTCCGGCACGTGGCGCTGCGCGGCGTCGGTGAGGACCAGCAGCGCGTCCACGTAGTGGCGGAGGTGGGTGCGGTTGCCCTCGGCCGCCACCAGTTCCGCCGCGTAGACCGCCAGCAGGTCGTGCAGGCGGTAGCGCGGCTCGCCGGTCGCGTCCACGCCCACCTCCTCCAGCAGGTTGGCTTCCAGCAGGCGCTCGACCAGGCGGTCGCCGTCGCCGCCGGTCAGCACCGACACCACCCACGGGGCGAAGTCCAGCGTGCCCAGGACGCCCAGGCGGCGGAAGGCCACCGCGACCTCGTCGTCCAGCGCCGCGTAGCTGACCTCGAAACCGGCCCGGACCTCCATGTGCGTGGTGGACAGCTCGTCCAGCCTGCGGTGCTCGTCGGACAGGCGGGTGGCCAGCGCGTGCAGCGGCAGGCCCGACCGGGTGGCCAGGCGGGCGCCCACGATGCGCAGCGCCAGCGGGAGACCGCCGGTCGCCGCCACGATCTCCCGCGCCGCGACCGGGTCGCCCGCCACGCGCTCCGCGCCGATCACCCGGGTCAGCAGGCGGAGGCCGTCGTCGGCGTCCAGCGGGCGCAGCCGCACCACCCGGCTGCCCTCCAGCCCGGTCATCAGGTGCCTGCTGCTGATCAGGACCGCGCAGGACCCGCCGCCCGGGAGCAGCCGGCGCACCTGCTCCGCGTCCACCGCGCCGTCGAGGACGAGCAGCACCGCGCGGTCGACCAGGCGGGACCGGAAGGCCGCCGCTCGGGCGTCGACGCCGTCGGGGATGGACGTCATGGCCACGCCGACCGCCGTCAGCAGCTCCGCGAGCACCTCGCCGGGGTCGCGCGGCTCGCGCGTGCCGTCGCCGAGGTTGACGAACAACTGGCCGTCGGGGAACCGGTCGCTCAAGCCGTGCGCGACGCGGACGGTGAAGGCGCTCTTGCCCGACCCGGGCGGGCCGGTGACCACGACGATCGGGACGACGCTCGCGGGTGTGCGGGCGGTCAGGGCCGCCTCCACCTCGCGGTGCAGGTCCTCGCGGCCGACGAAGTCCGCCGTCACCGGCGGGAGCTGGCGCGGCGTCGGCCACACCGCGGCGCCGGGCACGGACACCGGTTCGCCGGACAGCACCGACTGGTGGATGTCGCGCAACTCCTTGCCCGGCCGGACGCCCAGTTCCTCCTCCAGGAGCTTGGCGACCACGCGGTAGGTCGCGAGGGCGTCGGCCTGGCGGCCGGAGCGGGACAGGGCGAGCATCAGCTGTCCCCAGAACCGCTCCCGCAGCGGGTGGCGCGCGACCAGGGTGCGCAGCTCCGCCACCAGTTCGGCGGACTTCCCCACGTCCAGGTCGCCGTCGATGCGCCGCTCCAGGGCGGCCAACCGCTCCTCCACGAGGGCGTCCACTTCGGACTGCAACGCGTCGGACCGGAGGTCGGCCAGCGGTTCCCCGCGCCACAGCGCCAGCGCCTCGGCGAACCGCCCGCCGGACACGAGGGTCCGGAAGCGGTGCAGGTCGAGCGCGCCTTCGGGCACCACCGCCTGGTAGCCGCTCGCGACCGTGCGGACGACGTTGGCCGGTCCCAGCGCCTGGCGCAGGCGCGTCACGGTCATCTGCAACGTCGCGCGGGCGCGGGCGGGGTTGGCCGGCGCACCGTCCCACACCCGGTCGACCAGGACGTCGGCGGACAGCACTTCGTTGGCGTGCAACAACAGCGACGCGAGCAGCACCGCCGTGCGGCCCGACGGGACGGGGACCTGCACGCCGTTGTGCCAGACCTCCAACGGGCCCAACACCTTGAATTCCGTGACCATCAACTGCCCCCCTGGTGTTGATGACGGCGGTCAGCGTTCTCGCGAAGCTCGCCGTGCCGCGATCAGGGCTTCGGACATGCGTTCCAACGCCTCCGCCGCGCCCACGCCCTCGTGGGCGGGGATGGCGGTTTCCAGGAACGCCGACGCTTCCGCCGGGCGGTCGGCCGCGAGGTAGCTCTCGGCGACGTTGGCGGCGGCCGTCGCGGAGCCGATGCCCTCCGCCAGGCCGGTGAAGATCTCGTACGCGCGCCGGGCTCGGGCGATCGCGCTGTCGTGGTTGCCCAGGCCCGCGTCCACTCTGGACGCGTGGCTCAGGACGTAGGCCGTGGCGCGCAGGTCGTGCGTGTCGGCCAGCAGGTCCAGGGTCTTGCGGGACGTCTCGGCGGCCAGGGTCAGATCGCCGTTGCGCAGGGCGTACATCGAGATGCGGTGCTGGACCTGGGCTTCCGAGAGCTTGTCCGGCTGCGTGCGGCTGAGCGCGATCGCCTCCTCGAACAGCGGGAGGGCGTCCTGCATCCGACCGGCCCACGCGACCATCGAGGCGTGCTCGCGCAGCGCGGACAGGTAGACCGACTCGTCGCCGGCTTCGCGGGCCAGGGTCGCGGCGCGCTCGGCCAGGTCCACGGCGGGTTTGCCGTCGTAGACCGACTGGTAGTACGCCCACGTGGCCAGGTGGCAGGCCAGGGTGAGGGTGTCGCCGATCGCCTCCAGGCCCTCCGCGCACCGGCGGAAGTCGTCGATGAGGGCCGCGTCCACGATGTTCTTCGCGGCCTCGCTGAGGCGGTGGTGTTCCATGCGCAACGCCAGGTTGGTGTCGCCGACAGCCTGGGCGCTCCGGCTGGCGAGGGCGTGCAGGCGGGCCAGGCCGGCGCTGCCGATGAACACGTCGAGGTCCAGGTGGCTGGCGCGGTCGGCCAGGTCGGCGGCGACGCCGGGCCACCCCTCGCGGGCGGCCACCTCCACGGCGCGGACGATCTGGCGCTGCTCGGAGACCAGCCAGGCCGCGCCGCTGCGGGTCAGGCGCTCGGCGTCGTGGGCGAGGGCGGGTTCATGCACGTGGACCGGGCGCATGGGCAGCATGTCCACGTAGACCCGGGTGTCGTGCTGGGCCAGGTCCGCCAGCAGGAGCAGGGCTTCGGCGTGGCGGCGCAGGTGGGCGCGGTTGTCGGCCGGGTCGTCCTGGGCGACCAGTTCGGCCGCGTAGACGGCCAGCAGGTCGTGCAGGCGGTAGCGGGCCTCGCCGGTCGCGTCGACCCCCGTCTCCTGCACGAGGTTGGCGTTGACCAGTTCCTCCACCAGGCGTTCGCCGTCGCCGTCGGTGAGGACCGAGAGCGACCAGGCGGCGAAGTCCAGGGGGCCGAGCAGGCCCAGGCGGCGGAAGGCGAGCGCCACGTGGTCGTCGAGGGCGGCGTAGCTCAGCTCGAAGCCGGCGCGGACCTCCATGTCCGCCGTGGACAGCTCGTCCAGGCGGCGGCGCTCGTCGGACAGGCGGACCGCGAGCGCGCTCAGCGGCAGGCTCGGCCGGGTCGCCAGGCGGGCGCCGACGATGCGCAGCGCCAGCGGGAGGCCGCCGGTGGCCTCGACGACCGCGTCGGCCGACGTCCGCTCCCGGTCCACGCGGTCCGCGCCGATGATCCCGGACAGCAGGCGCAGGGCGTCGGCGTGGTCGAGCGGGTCCAGGCGCAGCACGCGGCTGCCCGGCAGGCCGGCCAGGTGGTGGCGGCTGCTGACCAGGACCGCGCAGCGGGCGCCGCCGGGCAGCAGCAGGCGCACCTGGTCGAGGTCGGCCGCGCCGTCGAGGACCAGCAGCACCGCGCGGCCGGCGATGCGGGAGCGGAACGCCGCGGCCCGCGCCTCCACGTCCTCCGGGATGGACGCCAGGCCGACGCCCACCCCGGCGAGCAGCTCGGCCAGCACCTCGCCGGTGTCGCGCGGGCGGTGCGTGCCGTCGCCGAGGCGGACGAACAGCTGGCCGTCGGGGAACCGGTCGCTCAGGCGGTGCGCGAGGTGGACGGTCAGGGCGCTCTTGCCCGACCCGGGCGGGCCGGTGACGACCGCGATCGGGACGGCGGTCGGCGAGCTGGTCGCGGTGAAGACGGCGGTGACCTCGCGGTGCAGGTCCTCGCGGCCCACGAAGTCCGCGATGTCGGGCGGGAGCTGGCGGGGCAGCGGCCACGGCGGGGTGTGCGGCGCCCCGGACAGCACGGTCTGGTGCACCTCGCGCAGCTCCGGACCGGGTGCGACGCCCAGCTCGTCGTCCAGCAGCCTGGTCACCGCGCGGTAGGTGGCCAGGGCGTCGGCCTGCCGGCCGGAGCGGGACAGGGCGAGCATCAGCTGGCCCCAGAACCGCTCGCGCAGCGGGTGGCGGGTGGTCAGCGCGCGCAGTTCGGCGACCAGCTCGGCGGACCGGCCCGCGTCCAGGTCGGCGTCGATCCGGCGTTCGAGGACGGTGAGGCGCTCCTCCAGCAGCGGCTCGACCTCCTCGGCGTGCAGGACGTCGGAGCGCACGTCCGACAGCGGCTCGCCCCGGTACAGCGCGAGGGCGTCGGCGAACCGGCCCTGCTCGGCGAGCCGGCGGAAGGCGTGCAGGTCGAGCTCGTCGGGTCCGACCTCGGCGACGTAGCCGTTGGGGGTGGTGCGCACGACGTTGGACTCGCCCAGCGCCTGGCGCAGCCGGGTCATCGCCATGTGCAGCGTGGCGCGGGCGCGGTGGGGGCTGGGCGGCGCGCCGTCCCAGAGGCGTTCGACGAGGGTGTCGACGGAGACCGTCTCCCCCGCCCTGAGCAGCAGGGAGGCCAGAAGGACGCGCGTGCGGCCCGCGGGGATCTGCACCGGCTCGCCGTCGCGCCAGACCTCAAGGGGACCGAGCACCTTGAACGCAGTCCTCATATCCCTCCTCCGAGCGGGGGACAGTCTACGGCCGTACGCCCGCGCGCCGTGTGAGCTGCGCGCGGAGGTGGTCACACCGGGCGGCGGATCCCGGACGCCGGCGTGAGTCGAGTGTGAGCGGCACCGGGCACAGTGGACAGCGTTCACCGCGGAGCGGATCCGGGGACGGGACGGCGGTCGGCAACACGGGGGGTGCCGCGGTCCCGCGCCGGGGAGTCGGAATCGGTGCGCCGTCGTACAGGGGGGTGGCGTACCGAGTCCGGCCGGTTCACCGGTGACACCACGACCCGCGGACGTCCGTGCGCTCCCCCGTGCGGATGTCCGCGGGTCGCATTCGTCCCGGGGGGACGAGCAGAAGCCGCAAGGGGCCGCCCACGTGCTGGGCGGCCCCTTGCGGCGTCGTCGGCTAGTCCGGCTGGATCCAGGCGAACTGGATGCGCTGCTGCCCGGACTTGCGGGTCACCAGCGTGCCCCGGCCCGGCGGCTGGGGCGACGGCTTCAGGTTGCCCACGATCGCGCCCTCCTCCTTCGAGCCGGAACCCACCATGATCGGGGCCGCGATCTCCTTCAGCTTGCCCAGGATCGGGTCGTACATCGCGCGCGACGCGCCACCCATGCGGCGGGCCGCGACGATGTGCAGACCCACGTCCTTGGCCTGCGGGATGAACTCCGCCAGCGGCTGCAACGGGTTCTGCCCGCCCTGCGGCGCGACCAGGTCGTAGTCGTCGACCACCACGAACAGCTCCGGACCCTTCCACCAGGAGCGGTTCTTCAACTGCTCCTGCGTCACGTCCGGACCGGGCAGGCGACCGGCCATCGACCCGCGCACGTCCTTGACCATGTCCGTCAGCTGGGCCGACGACACGGCGTAGGACAGCAGGTGGTCGGTGTCGATCAGGCCCAGCATGGTGCGGCGGTAGTCGACCAGCATGATCAGCGCCTCTTGCGAGGTGTAGCTGCTCATGATGCCGCGCACGATCGTCCGCAGCATGTTCGTCTTGCCCGCCTCGCCGTCGGCCAGCGCCATGAAGTGCGGGTCGGCGTCGAAGTCCATGTAGACCGGCGCCAGCTCGTCCTCGTTGACGCCGACCGGCACCAGGTGGCCCCGGTTGGGGTTGACCTGCTGCACCTGGGCCATGAACTCCGGGTACGGCAGCAGGTCGGGCAGCAGCCGGACCTGCGGCGCACGCCGGCCGCGCCACGCGCCGTTGACCTTGGCGACCATGTCCTGCACGCCCGCCGCCACGTTCTCCGCGTCCGACGAGGCGTCGACGCGCGGCAGGGCGGTCAGGAAGTGCAGCTTCTGCGGCGACAGACCGCGACCGGGACGGCCGGCGGGCACGTTGACCGCGACCTTCCGGTCCACGTCGGACTCGCTCGGGTCACCCAGGCGCAGCTCGAACCGCGTGGCCAGGAGGTCCTTCATCGCGGGCCGGATCTCCGCCCAGCGGTTCGCGGCCACGACCACGTGCACGCCGAAGGACAGACCCTGCGCGGCCAGCGCCTGGACCTGCGGCTCCAGCGCCTCGAACTCCTGCCGGAAGTTCATCCAGCCGTCCACGACCAGGAACGCGTCGCCGAAGTCGTCGTCGCGGATCTCGCCGCGCCGCTTCCGGTTGCGGAACTCGACCATCGAGTCGATGCCCTGCGCCCGGAACCGGACCTCGCGCTCGGAGATCAGGCCGGACAGCTCGGCCACCATGCGGCGGGCCTTGTCGACGTCCAGGCGGGACGCGAAGCCACCGACGTGCGGCAGGTTCTCCAGCGACGCGAGCGTGCCGCCACCGAGGTCGAGGCAGTAGAACTGCACTTCCTCGGGGGTGTGCGTCAACGCCATCGACGTGATCATCGTGCGCAGCATCATCGACTTGCCCGACTGCGGGCCGCCGACGATCGCACCGTGGCCGGCGGCGCCGGAGAAGTCGGCCCACAGCAGGTCGCGGCGCTGCTCGAACGGCTTGTCCACGACGCCCAGCGGCACCTGGAGCTTGCCGTTGGAGAAGAACCCGGGCGGCGTGAGGCCGCGGTCCTCGGTGGCCTGGAGCGGGGGCAGGAGGGTATCCAGCGACGGCGGCTCGTTCAGCGGCGGCAGCCACACCTCGTGCGCCGGCGGGCCCTGGCCCACCAGGCGGTTGACGATGACCTCCAGCTCGCTGGGCTCGTTGCTGTCCTCTTTTTCCTTCTCCTGCTTGACCGGTTCGACCGGCTTGACCGGTTCCTTGGGGATCTCGATGTAGTCCGGCACGAAGAACCGGGGCCGCTTGTCGCTGGACACCACGGCCGACGGGCCGGCCACCTGGATGCCGGCGGGCCGGTACGGGCCGGACACGTACAGCGCCTTGAACCGGGTCAGCGGCGCGCCCTGCACACCGAGGTAGCCCGAACCCGGGATGGGCGGCAGCTCGTAGGCGTCCGGCACGCCGATCGCGGCGCGCGACTCGGCGGCGGAGAACGTCTTCAGACCGATCCGGTAGGACAGGAACGTGTCCAGACCGCGCAGCTTGCCCTCTTCCAGTCGCTGCGACGCGAGCAGCATGTGCATCTGGAGCGACCGGCCGACGCGACCGATCTGGAGGAAGATGTCGATGAAGTCCGGCTTGGCCGTCAGCATCTCGGAGAACTCGTCGATGCAGATGAACAGCGCGGGCAGCGGGTCGAGGTCGGCGCCGTTCTCCCGGGCCTTCTCGTAGTCCCACACGTTCTTGTAGTTGCCCTTGGCGAGGACTTCCTGCCGCCGCGCGACCTCGCCCGCGATGGCGTCCTTCATGCGGTCGACCAGGGTCAGGTCGCCCGCCAGGTTGGTGATCGTCGCGGCGACGTGCGGGGCCTTGTCCAGGCCGAGGAACGTCGCACCACCCTTGAAGTCGACGAGGATCATGTTCAGCGACGTCGAGGAGTGCGTGGCCAGCAGGCCCAGCACCAGCGTGCGCAGGAACTCCGACTTGCCGGAACCGGTCGCGCCGATGCACAGGCCGTGCGGGCCCATGCCCTCCATCGCCGCTTCCTTGATGTCCAGCTCCACCTGCTGGCCGAACTCGCCGATGCCGAACGGCACGCGGTAGCGGTCGCGGACCGGCCGGGGCCGCCACGCCTGCTGCACGTCGAAGGTCATCGGGTCGCCCTGGAGGCCCAGGAACTCGATCAGCGGCGGGTTGTTGGACATCGACAGCGGGTCCTCGTCGCTGCCGCCCGCGTCCACGCCGCCGATCCGGTACGGCGACAGCCGCCGGGCCAGCGCCTCGGCCTCGGGCACGGACAGCCAGTCCGGCGAGCCGAACCACTCGACGCCGCTGGCGCTGCGCGCGCCCAGCTTGTCGTCCTCGATGACCAGGCGCAGGCCGCGCCGGGCGGTCAGGTTGCCCAGCGACTCGGACAGGTCGAGCAGGGTGACGCCGACCAGGCCCTCTTCCAGGATGATCTGCTCTTCGCGGGTGACGTCGCCGTCGTCGATGAGGATCACGATGTGCGGCTGGTCGGCGGGCGGCGGCGCGTTGCGGGTGAACCGCTGGCGGTCGCGCAGCTGCTCGTCGAGCATCTGCTCGACCTCGGTCAGCGACGAGGCCATCATCCGCATCTGGCCGATGCCGTCGACGATGTTCGGGTGCTGCACGTGCGGCAGCCACTTCATCCACTCCCACTCGGCCTTGGTGCGGCCGGTGGTGACGACCGCGATGAGCAGGTCGTCCGGGGAGTGGAAGGTCGCCATCTGGGCGAGCAGGGCGCGGGCGAGGCCGCGCTTGGCGCCGATCTCGCCGAGCAGGCCGACGGCGGCGAAGCCGCGCAGCGCGATCGAGATGGGCAGGTCGGGCACCAGCGAGTGGGCGCGCACGAAGCGGCGCAGCGCCAGCGTGGCGATCGGCTCCAGCTCCTCGACCGGGCCGGTCTGCGGCGGCACGAGGCGGGTGGCCAGGCGCTGCGAGCCGCGGCCGGCGCGCAGGTGGCAGAAGTCGGGGTCGTTCTGCCGCCGCTCCCACATGCGGCGAGTGGTGGCCAGCGACCACAGCATCTGCGGGTCGGGGTGCACCCACTCCCGCTCGGCGCGCTGCTCGTTGGCGGCTTCCCGGGCGCGGTCGCGCATCTGGCCGAGGTAGCGCAGGTAGTCCTTGCGGTCCTCGTTCATCTCGGCCTTCTTCTGGCCCTTGCCCGAGCCCATGCCGCCCGCCATCATGCCGATGGTCGAGATCATCATCATGCCGGGCATGATCATGGCGGCCGGGTTCTTGTTGCTGTACGAGAACATCAGGACCATCATCCCGACGGACGACACGATCATGACGGCCGGCATCGCCTTCATCATGATGTTGCCGGGGATGATCCGGGGCACCTCGGGCGGCGGTTCGAGGTGGACCTCACCGCCCGGTGGACGGGGAGCAGCGAGGCGTGCCGTGCGCTTGAACTGCAACGTGCTCACCTAACAGGCACCTCTTCACACTCTCTCGAACCGACTCGCGTGTCACAACCGCGGTTGCCAACCGACACTATTGCGCATCGGAACCCGCCACGAAGGTGGGTCGTGAAAATCCGCCGGCCCCGTGTTCGTCGGAACGGCCCTGTCCGGACGCCCGTTCCGGCCATACTGTGTCCCGCCCCTCCGGCCGGCCCGTCTGGCGGACCAATAGGGTCGGGGCGGGACGAAGACACGCAAGAGGACTTAGGGGGCCCTGGTGGCGACCGGTACGACGGTGTTCAGCCGGGTGACGGTGGTTGCGCCGCGCACGCGTATCGACGTCGCGCTCCCCGCCGACGTCGCGGTGGCCGACCTGCTGCCGATGCTGCTGGACATGGCCAAGGAGGCCACTCCGGACGGCGGGGTGCGGCACGGCGGGTGGGCGCTGGCGAAGCTGGGCGACAGCCCGCTCGACCCCAGCCGCACGCTGGCCTCGCTGGGCGTCGTGGACGGCGAGCTGCTCCAGCTGCGCAAGCGCAACGAGAACCCGCCGCCGCCGCTGTACGACGACGTGGTGGACGCGATCGCCGAGTCCGACCCGGACAGCTTCCGGCCGTGGACGAAGGACACCGCGCGCAAGTACGGCCACCTGGCGGGCGCGTTGGCGCTGGTCGCCGCCGCCGTCGCGGTGCTGATGTCCGGTCCCCTGGCCGGCGGCGACGGCCTGTGGCCCGCGATCTGCGCGGGCGTGGTGGCGATCGTGGCGCTGGCCGCGGGCGCGGTGATCTCCCGGTCCTACAACGCGGTCGGCACGGGCGTGCTGATCGCCGCCGCGGGCGGGCTGCCGATGGCGTACGTGGCGGGCCTCTACATCGTGCCCGGCGCGATCGGCCGGCCGAACCTGCTGCTGGCCAGCGTGCTGGTGCTGATCTTCGCCTCCGCGGCGATCCTGCTGATCGGGCGCGGCATCACCGTGTTCATCGCGGCGGCCACGGCGGGCGCGCTCAGCGGCCTCGCGTTCCTCATCGGCATCTTCGTCGACCACCCGATCGTGGGTATCGCGGCGGCCACGGCGGCGGTGTCGCTGGCGGCCCTGTCCGCGCTGCCCCGGCTGACCATCCAGCTGGCGAAGCTGCCGCTGCCGACCGTGCCGGGCAGTGCCGAGGACCTCAAGGAGGACACCGGCTTCCCCGAGTACGCGGTGATCGAGCGGCGCACCGCGAACGCCCACGAGTACCTGACCGGCATGATCGTCGGCTGCGGCGGCACCGCCGCGCTGTTCTCGGTGATCGCCGCGGGTGACGGCACCATCTGGGGCCCGATGCTCGCGGTCACCGTCGCCCTGGTGCTGATGCTGCGCGGCCGGGCCTACGCCAACGGCGCGCAGGCGGTGGCGCTGCTGGTCAGCGGCATGGTGGCGGCGGCGGGCGTGCTGCTGGGCTGGCTCGTGCAGTCCTCGCTGGACAACCGGCTGCTGTTCGTGTTCGGCACGCTGGTCCTGGTGGGCGCGGCGGCCCTGGTGCTCGGCGTGATCTTCCCCGGCCAGAAGTTCTCGCCGGTGCTGCGCCGGACGGTGGACGTGCTGGAGGCGATCCTGATCGCGATCGTCCTGCCGCTCGCCCTGGCCGTCATGGACCTGTACGTCGCCATGCGCCAGCTGATCCCGGCCTGAGCCATGCGGAACACGACACGGAAGTCCGCCGCAGCGGTGGCCGTGGCGCTGACCCTGGTCACCACCCCCGGCGCGTACGCGCAGCAGCCGACGACGACCGCGGCCCCGGACCGGCCCAACTCGGTGCCGCCGCCCGTGGACCGCAGCCGCACGCCCAAGTTCGAAGAGCCCGCGGAAGACGTCAACTACACGCCGAAGAACCTCTGCATCGTCTCCAACACCGGGAACAAGACGATCCCGAACAAGCCGTGGGGCCAGATGCAGCTGCGGCTGGAGGAGGCGCACCGGTTCGCCACCGGCGCGGGCATCAAGATCGCCATCATCGACACCGGCGTCAACGAGCACCCGCGCCTGAAGGGCCGGGTCATCCCGGGCGGCGACTACGTCGAGACCGAGAAGAAGGGCATCGACGACTGCGACGGCCACGGCACCGAGGTGGCGGGCGTCGCGGCGGCGAGCCGGGACGAGACGACCGGTTTCGTGGGCGCCGCGCCGGAGGCGGAGATCCTCGCCTACCGGCACACCAGCAGCAACTTCAAGTTCGAGCACCCGACCGACAAGAGCCAGAACCGCGACTCGGCGGGCAAGGTCGGCACCCTGGCGAAGGCCATCGTCGCGGCGGCGACCGAGGGCGCGAGCGTCATCAACATCTCGCTGACCTCGTGCGAGCAGCCCCACCCGCAGAGCGACCAGGAGAAGGAACTCCAGGCCGCGATCGACTGGGCGGTCAACGAGAAGAACGTGGTCATCGTCACCGCGGCCGGCAACTTCACCCAGAAGGACGGCTGCGCGCTCCAGAACGACAACGAGGACCCGAGCAACGTCAACATCATCGCCTCGCCGCCGTGGTACGCCGACAACGTCCTGTCGGTGGCGTCCATCGGCTCGTCGGGCGCCGTGTCGTCGTTCTCGGTGTGGGGTCCGTGGGTCAGCGTCGCCGCGCCGGGCGAGGACATCGTCACGCTCGACCCGAAGGGCCAGGGCCTGACCAACTCCAACGAGGGTCCCTCCGGCCCGACCCGCATCCAGGGCACCAGCTTCGCCGCGCCGTACGTGGCGGGCGTGGTGGCCCTGGTCCGGCAGCGCTTCCCGAACCTGAGCGCCAAGGCCGTGATGGAGCGCATCAAGGCCACCGCGCAGCACCCGGGCAACCCGGGCGGCCGGGACAACAAGGTCGGCGCCGGCATGGTCAACCCGGTGGCCGCGCTTACGGCGGAGCTGCCGTCGGAGCGCAAGGACTTCAAGCCCGCCGAGCCCTCGCAGGTGATGACCAACCTGGACCCGCTCAACCCGCCCGACCCGACGCCGCTCATCGTGGCGCTGTCCGGCACGGGCGGCGGCGTGGGCCTGCTCCTGCTGACCTTGTTCATCGTGCACACGGTGAACCGCAACCGGGCCAAGCGAGCAGCGGTGCCGGTCAAACGCTCAGTGCTCTAGGCGATCACGCGAAAGGGCCGCTCCCGGCAACCGGGGGCGGCCCTTTCGCTTGCTCGAGCGGGTGTCAGCTTTGGTCGGGCGGGTCCAGCTTTGGTCGAGCGGCCGTCAGTCGTCCTCGCCGAGCACCTGGGGCGCGGTCTTCTTGGGCTTGCCCAGCAGCTCTTCGGTGGTGCCGGTGATCCGGAACTTCGACTTGTGCTCCTTGTCTCCGCCCTGCTGGCCGCCGCCGCCCATCGCGCCCATCATGCCGCCGCCCATCATGCCCATGCCGGCGCCACCGGCCGCCGGTCCGCGCCCACCGCCGGACGCCGCAGCCGCAGCCGGAGCGGTGCCGCCCTCGGCCGGCCTCGGTTCCTGGACGGTCGTGTAGCCCCCGGAGCCCAGGCGTTCCGCCGGCGACCCACCCGGCACACCACCACCGCCGGGAACTCCGCCGCCACCGGGCACACCACCACCGCCGCCGACACCGCCACCACCCACACCACCGCCGCCGCCCACAGCGGCGCCGCCGACACCGGCGGTCTTGAGCGGCTCGGGCGTGCCGGGCGGTGGGGTCGCGGAAGCCGGCTTCTTCGGCTCGGTGAACGTCCAGTCCTTCTCGGGGTACTTGTGCTCCATCTTCACGTCGGCGAAGTCCGACTCCCCGGACACGCCGTCGCACAGCCGCAGGAAGGCCTCCAGGATGTCCCGGACCGACTCGTAGAGCTCCTTCGCCGGGTCCCGCAGCTCGTCGAGCACCTCGACCACCCGGCGGTCGCCGTCCAGCGGCAGGGCCGCCGCGCCGGACACCGTGTCGGCGGCCTCCGCGTACACGCGGGCCATGTCCTCGACGATGCCCCGGATGCCCTCGGCGGTCTGGTCCAGCGCGTCGCCCATCGCGTGCATGGCGTCGGACATGTCGTGCCCGGCCAGTCCCACGGTCTGCATGTGCGCCACGAACGACTCGGCGTCCCGGCCCTGCCAGGCGGAGTCCAGCTTGCCCAGCGGCTTGGTCAGGTCGCGGGTCACGTACTCGGCGACCAGTCCGGCCTTGCGCCAGCGCTCGGCCTCCTCGTGCAGGTCGTTCCACGACCCGACGACGGGCTCGAAGTAGTCCGCGACCAGGTCCTGGAGCCCGAGCCGGCGGCTGATGCCCGACAGGTAGTCCAGCTCCGCGCCCACCTCGGCGACCAGCTGACGGCCGTCCTTGCGCATCACGAGCCCTCCAGGCGGCGCTCGGCCTTCTTGATCAGGGCGACGGCCTCGTCCTCCTGGCCGCCGTAGTGCTCGGCCACGGCGTGCAGGTTCTTGGACGCGGACGCCAGCACCTCGCACGCCCGGTCGAGCTGCTGGTTGAGCATCCCGGCCGCGCGGGCGTAGGCCTCGGAGGTGCGCAGCGTCCTGCCCAGCTCGCCGAAGCTGTGCGGGCGCACCGGCGCGGCTCTGAGCTGCTCACGCGCCTTGGACAGCTCGTCGGCCGCCTCCTCGACGCGCTGCGCGTACAACTCCACCCACCGCGCGTCGACGCTGACCCTGCCCGATCCCGAAGCCGGGGGGCGTCGTGACTCGTACACCCGGACACCTCCTTAAGCGTCAGGTGTGACGGTCCCGGACGCCCCCGGGTTCCGCCGAACGGCGAGGCCGCGTCGGCTTGTCGCGCCGCGTTTCCCGCCGATCAGCTCTTCCGATCGGTGGGAAACGCGGCGCGATGAGCCGACTCCCAGGCGGCCTCGCCCGCGACGCCGGAGGCGGCGCAATTCAACACAGTCAGCCTCCAGAAGCCTTCTTCGCCGCTTCCTCTGGCAACAGTCCGAGGTCCTTCGGCACCGGGATGGAGTCCCAGCTGCGGATGGCGTCGTTGCGGTTCAACTGCGGGCCGTTCGGGAGCAACCTCAAGATCGACTCTGGACCAGGAACGAACTGGTCGCCCAGGCCGAGTGCGCCGGAGACCACGGTGTCCGGGATGCCGTACTTCACGCCGCGGCCGGTGATCAGGTGGATCGGGCCGCTCTTGAAGTCCTGGGTGGACGTCGACGAGCGGACCACCGCCGACTTGCCCGGGGCCATCATGAACTTGCTCACGACCTCGCCGGTCGCGCCGACCTGGTTGATGTTCACCGCGACCACGTCGGAGGACACCGGCAGCGACGGCGCGATGGTCACCTGCGTGTGCTGGGACCGGTTGTCCGCGTTGACGTTCTCCGCCCGCCAGCCCAGGCACACCACCCGGTTGTTCTGGTTGGGCTCCAGCACCTCGGGCACCTCGGTCGGGTAGTCGAGGAAGTCCAGCTTCTCCGACGGCTCCTTGGTGTCGATCTTCGCGATGTCGACCAGCTTCGGCTCCGGCTGGGACTGGTTCGCGCGGATCATGTCGCCGGCGGCCCGGCTGATCTCCTGCAAGCCGTCCTTGAGGGCCACGTAGAAGACCGAGTCGCCACCGGTGCGCTTGACCTCGATCACGTTGCCGACCTTCAGGCCCGGCACGCCCTCCAGGTAGGTCACCGGCTCGCCCTTGCCGGTGATCTTCGGCGCTTCCAGCGGCTTGGCCTCGGGGATCGCGTTGAGCAGGCCGGAGCTGATCGCGCGCGCGGTCTTGCCGGTGAGCTTGAGCGCGATCTGGACCTCGCTCTTGGTCAGGTCCACCTTGGCCCGCACGGTCGACGTCGAGGTGATCTTCGAGTTCACCGGGGCCTTGTAGATCAGGTAGGCCTGCTTGTCGTCGGTGCCCGCCTTGACCAGCAGCGCCTTGTTGCCCTCCAGCAGCTGCCCGCCGCTCATGCCGGCCAGCACCGTGGTCTCGAACCGGCCCTTGGCGGTCGGGTTGTTCAGCGTGTCGTCGAGGTCGAGCGTGTCGCACACCGACCACTCCGCGCCGATCCGCTCCTCGGGCTTGGTGGGCAGCACGTCCGGGCCGTCCGGGATACCGGTGAGCCGGCCCTTGGGCAGCTTGGCCAGGGTCTTCTCGCTGACCAGCTTCGGCTCGCCGCCCGCGACCTGCGGCGCCGCGTTCACCTGGCCCGCCTGGGCGTCACCGCCGCCGACCTGCTGCGCCTTGTCCGGGTTCGACTGGTTGAGCACCAGCAGCCGCGCGGAGGCCAGGTTGGTCATCGGGATCAGCTGCCTGGGGTTGCCCTGCCGGACGACGTAGACCTGGCCGGTCTCCTTGGAGATCGCGATCTGCGTCTCGTCGTCGAGCTTGGGGTCCGGCGAGAAGAAGCCGAACACCAGGAAACCGATCAAGCCGATGACGCCGAGGATCACACCCACAGCGGTGGCACGCGAGTGCGTGCGCATCGGGTCGTGCAGCATCACCGCGTCTCTGCGCACCAGGGCGGACTGCATCCTGCGCAGCACGAAGCGGTAGGCCTGGACCTGTGACTTGGTGGTGGGTGTTGATGCCATTCTCGGCTCGCTGCTCTCCCAGTCGCGGTACGGTCTGCACGATAGCCGGACGGCGGGTGGCGCGTGTGCGGGTTGGTCAGACCCGGTCGGTCCACCCGCCGAACGCCGACGGGAAAGAGAACCAGATCGGATGTCCGTGACCACCCCACATCCGGGTCAACCGAACCCTGCCACGGCCCGCCCGCAGGGCGGCCCCGGCGGCCCTGGTGGCCCCGGCGGTCCTCCGCAGGCTCAGGGCGGCGGCGTGCGCGCCGCCCTGCTCCGGGCACGTCGGCGCGCGACCGGGGCCAGCCTCGGCGCACTGCCGGTCGCCAACCTGGTTGTCCTCGAAGTCGGCGTCGCCGTCGGCCTGATCCTCATCGCCATCGGCGCCACCGGTGACGAGGTCGCGCCCGCCCTGCTCTACACGGCGGGCGGCATCGTCCTCGTCGCGCTGGTCCTGGCGTTCGCCCGGTCCCGTGGCCGCTGGCTGACCCAGTGGATCGGCCTGGTCGTGCGCTACAACCTCCGCTCGCACAGCCGCAGCGCCAAGCGCGCCGGCCCGGTGGAGATGAAGCCGCCGTCGGAGGAAGAGGCCTCCGTGATCGGCTCGGACGACCCGCGCGTGGCGCTGCTGCGGCTGGCCGTGCCGGACTTGGTGGTGGCCAAGGGCACCGACCACGAGCGCCGGCCGCTGGGCCTGGCGTGGCACCAGGGCGCGTGGACGGCGGTGCTGCTGGTCGACCCGGCGCCCGGCCTGATCAACGCCGTGGGCACCGCGCCGGCGCTGCCGCTGGGCGCGCTCGCGCCGTGCCTGGAGGACCGCGGCGTGGTGCTCGACGCGATCTCGGTGATCTGGCACTGCTACCCCGGTTCCGCGGCGCTGCCCGCGAACTCGCCGGCGCTCAACTCCTACATGGAGGTCCTCGGCCCGCTGCCCGCCGCGGCCCGGCGCACCACGTGGATCGCGGTGCGGCTGGACCCGAAGCGCTGCCAGGCGGCGATCCGGGAGCGCGGCGGCGGCGTCGTGGGCGCGCACCGGGCGCTGATCGGCGCGCTGTCCCGCGTCCGCAACGCGCTGGAGTCCGCGGGCGTGGCGATCCGGCCGCTGGACCCCGACGAGCTGATCCGCGCCGGCATCTCGGCCGCCGAGCTGACCTCGGTGGCGGGCACGAACAACGCGGTGTCGCTGCGGGAGAAGTGGGGCGGCGTCACCGCGGGCGGCGTCGGCCACGCGTCCTACGCGATCACCGGCTGGCCCGCGAAGGGCATGCGCAACAACCTGAACGCGCTGACCGGCGTCCGGGCGCTGTCCTCGACGCTGTCCATGACGATCTCGCCGAGCAGCGAGCAGGGCCAGGTCGGTCTGCGCGGCTTGGTGCGGGTGTCCGCGCGCACACCGTCCGAACTGGACCGCGCCGACGACCGGCTCAAGGCGTTGGCGGACAAGCTGGACATCACGCTGACCCCGTTGAACGGGCTCCAGGTCGCGGGCCTGGCCGCCACATTGCCGCTCGGAGGTGTCGCGTGAGCAACAGCCGCCTGCTGGACAACCGGGGCGCCGGCCGCGGTGTCGCGCCGGAGTTCCTGGTCGCGCCGCAACTGCTGGACGTGGTCAGCCCGTCGGGCGACCGCGGCGGCATGGTGCTGGGCTCGGGCCTGAAGGGCGAGCCGCTGACCATCTCGGTGCTGCGGTCCGCCCCGACCCGCATGGTCGTGGTCGGCGGCCTGTACCTCGCGCGCCAGATCGCGCTGCGGGCGATGGCGACCGGCGCGTGGATCACCGTGGCGACCGGCCGGCCGCAGGCGTGGCAGCCGGTGGTGCGGGCGGCGGGCACCGGCCCGGACGGGCGTCCCGCGCCGACCGTGCAGCTGCGCAGGCTCTCGCCGGTGGAACTGCCGCGGCCGTCGGAGGACGCGCCGCTGCTGGTCGTGCACGACGGCGGGCACGTGCCGCAGGAACTGTTCCCGCCGCGCTCGCCGTGGCAGACCACGATGTACGTCCTGCCGTACCTGCACCCGCAGGCGTCGGGAACGGCGAATTCCGCGGACCTCGTGCTGCTCCAGCGGCTGCCGGTCGGCCAGGCGCAGTTGGCGGCGCAGATCTGGCGGCTGCCGCCGCAGATGGCGCACCAGCTGACCACGTTGAAGGACGACCAGGTGATCGCGCTCGGGCAGAACCTGTGGCGGCCGTTGCGGCTGGTCACCACGCCCGGTGAGCAGCAGATCCTGGGTGCGGTCCGGCGCGGCGACTGACGCCTGACCTGCATTCCCGTGCCCCGGACCACACGGTCCGGGGCACATTTTTGTTGTTCGGTCCAGTCACTCTCCGCAGCATTTCATTCACAACCACGGTCAATACTGTGGAGAGGCCATCAGGCTCGTATTCGCGACGAATTCTTGCTTTCCCACCGCGGGGCGAACTAGGAACTGACTCACCGTGTCCGACCGGCTGCGCTTCGGCGCACCGGCCGGGCGCACACCCTGCGAAAGAGGAGACCCCTGCGATGCGAGACTCTCGCGCGTCCTGGACGAGGCGGGTGACCGGCGTCGGGCTCGCCACCGGCACCGCGTTCGCCGTCACCGCCGCGCTGACGACGTTCACCGCCGGCGCCGCCGAGGGCGAGATCCTCGGCCTCGACGCCCCGGGCGCGGTCAAGGACAGCTACATCGTGGTGCTCAAGGACGTGAGCACGAGCAGCGTCGGCACGTTGAGCGGCAAGTACCAGGCCAACGTGAAGCACACCTACAGCGCCGCCCTGCGCGGCTTCGCCGCCACCATGACCGAGGCGCAGGCCCGGCGGCTCGCGGCGGACCCGAGCGTCGAGTACGTCAAGCAGGACGCCGAGGTGAAGATCTCCGGCACGCAGACGCCGACCCCCTCGTGGGGCCTGGACCGCATCGACCAGGCCGCCCTGCCCCTGAACAACTCCTACACGTACCCGAACGAGGGTGAGGGCGTCACCGCCTACATCATCGACACGGGCATCCGGTTCTCGCACAGCGACTTCGCCGGGCGCGCGGTGTCCGGCCGCGACACCGTCGACAACGACAACGACGCCACCGACTGCAACGGTCACGGCACCCACGTCGCGGGCACCGTCGGCGGCACCAAGTACGGCGTGGCCAAGAAGGCCAAGCTGGTCGGCGTGCGGGTGCTGAACTGCTCCGGCTCCGGCACGTACGCGGGCGTCATCGCGGGCATCGACTGGGTGACCCAGAACGCGGCCAAGCCGGCCGTGGCGAACATGTCGCTGGGCGGCGGCGCGGACGCCACCGTCGACCAGGCGGTGCGCAACTCCATCGCGGCGGGCGTGACCTACGGCCTCGCGGCGGGCAACGACAGCGGCGCGAACGCGTGCAACACCTCCCCGGCCCGCACGGCGGAGGGCATCACGGTCGGGTCGTCGACCAACACCGACGCGCGGTCGTCGTTCTCGAACATCGGCACCTGCCTGGACATCTTCGCGCCGGGCTCGTCCATCACGTCGGCCTGGCACACCGGTGACGCGGCCACCAACACCATCAGCGGCACCTCGATGGCGACCCCGCACGTCGTCGGCGCGGCGGCCGTGTACCTGAGCGCCAACCCCGCCGCGACGCCGCAGCAGGTCCGCGACGCCCTGGTGAACGGCGCGACCAGCGGCGCCGTCACCAACGCGGGCACCGGCTCCCCGAACAAGCTCCTCCGCCTGGTCGGCAGCACCACCCCGCCGCCCACCGGCTGCGCCCCGAAGACCAACGCGACGGACGTGAACGTGCCCGACCTGGGCACCGCCACCAGCACCATCGCGATCACCGACTGCGCCGGCGCGGCCGGCTCCGCGGCCACGGTCGAGGTGCACATCAAGCACACCTACCGGGGCGACCTGGCGATCGACCTGATCACGCCGAGCGGCGCGGTCAAGCAGCTCAAGGTCACCAGCGGCTCGGACGGCACGGACAACGTGGACGCCACCTACACGGTGAACCTGTCCACCGAGACGGCCAACGGCAACTGGCAGCTCCGCGTCCGCGACGCGTACTCGCAGGACACGGGCTACATCGACACCTGGACCCTCGACCTGTAGGTCGGCCGGTTCCAGGCAGCACAACGAACGGCCCCCGCCACCTTCCGCCGGCGGGGGCCGTTCTGCTGCGTGCTGTGGTGGTCGTGGAGACGCCGGGCATCGGCCAGGGCGACGCGGCGATCGCGTGATCACCCGTTTGGCTGGGCCGCGCATGCTGGTCTTGTGATCACAGGTCCGCTCACGATCGAGGACTGGCTGGAGCTGGATCCCGCTCCGGACGGGTCAAGCATCGAACTGCTCAACGGCCACCTGCTCCGCACCCCGCCACCCGATGGTGGCCACCAGTTCGTCACCGGCAACCTCGCCATGCGCATCGACGAGGCGATCCGCACCTCGGGGCGCACCGACCTGTCCGTCGTCCACGGCGTCGGGGTGCGGATCTCGACGGCGACGCGCACCGCGCTGATCCCCGACGTGGTGATCCTGAACCGCAAGCCCTTCGACGACACGTTCCCGGCCGAGGCGGTGTGGGTGGCGGCGGAGGTGTGGGCGTCGAGCGACACACCTGCCGAGCGGGAGGCCAAAGAAGCGAGTTACGCGCTGGCCGGTGTGCCGTTCTTCTGGACCGTCGACCAGCCCAAGCCACTGCGCCTCATCGCGCACCGGCTGGAGAACGGGCTGTACAAGGCCGAGAACATCCTCGAAACCGAAGGCCCGCACACCATCACCGCCGCCCCCGTCCCGATCGCCCTCGACCTCGCCGACCTCATCCGCTGAGCACCTCCCCTAAGCACCCCGCCGCACGCCCCCGCCGCACACGGCGCGTTCGCGGCACGCCTCCAGTGCCTCCAGCACCCGTGGCCACGTGCAGGGCGGGTCGGTGGAGCGGTTGTGGGTGGCGATGTGGTGGCGCAGGGTCCGGTCCGCGGCCAGGCGGACCAGGGCTGAGGTCAGGTCGTCCGAGAGCAGGCCCTCCACGCCGTCGCGCACGAAGTCGGCCACGCCCGTCCCGGGGCGCGCGACCACGGGCACGCCCGCCGTCCGGGCCTCCAGGGTGGCCAGGCCGAAGGCCTCCGACACGGTCGGGTTCACGAACACGTCGGCCGACGCCAACAGCCGCGACACCGCCGCCCGGTCCAGCCGCCCCGGCAGGCTCACCCAGTCCATCCCGTGCCGCCGCACGTACCGGCGTGCCGCGCCCATCTGAGGGCCGTCGCCGGCGAGGGTCGCGCGCAAGCCGCCCCCGACCGCCGCAGACACCTCCCGCAGCACGGACAGCAGGTGCAGCGGCTGCTTGCGGGACGCCAAGCGGCCCACGGACACGACGTGCACGGCGTCGTCGGAGCGTTGCACGGGGATGCCTCGCCAAGCCGAAGGCGTGACGCCGTTGGGCACCACGAAGACGTCCACGGGCAGCGCCGCACCCACCAGGGCCGCCGCCGCCGAGGACACGGCTGCCAGCACGAGGGGCGAGCGGGACCAGCCGTCGATCCGGTCCAGCGCCCGGTAACACCAGCGCACGGACGGGTCCCACATGCTGTGCACGACGGCGACCGTGGGCAGGCCGAGCTTCAGCGCCGACCGGATGCCCGACCACGCGAACGGCGAGATGGCGCCGACGTGCGCGTACACGACGTCCGCGTCCGAGGAGGCCAGCAACCGGTCCAGGTGGTGGCCGGCGCGCAGGTGGATCGGCGGGCCGAACGGCATCGCGACCGGGTGGACCGTGCAGCCCGGCGGCCGGGTGGCGTGGCGGGTCGCGGTGATCACGTGGACGTCGGCGCCCGCGCGGCGCTGGGCGTCGGCGAGACCGGCCACCTGGACCTCGATGCCGCCCAGGCGGGGCAGGAAGCAGTCGCTGACGTGGATGATCGACACAGGGACTCCCGTCAAGCCGCTGATCGGAGCAACTGACACTCTTACACCTTGTGAGCCGAACCTGCGTGTTCTTCCACGCCCACCCGGACGACGAAGCCCTCCTGACGGGGGGCACGATGGCGCGCCTGGCCGCCGAGGGGCACCGGGTGGTGCTGGTCGTGGCGACGGCCGGTGAGCGGGGGCTGGCCGCGCGCACCGACGACCTGGGGGCCGTCCGCACCAGGGAGGCGCACCGGTCGGCGCGGCTGCTCGGGTGCGCCCGCGTCGAGTTCCTCGGCTACGCGGACTCGGGCTTGGACGGCGCGGAGGGGTTCGCGCAGGTGGACGTGCCGGAGGCCGCCGGGCGGCTGGCCGAGATCCTGCACGAGGAGCGCGCCGACCTGCTCACCACCTACGACCCGGTCGGCGGCTACGGGCACCCCGACCACGTGCAGGTCCACCGCGTCGGCGCGCTGGCCGCCGAACTGGCGGGCACACTGAGGGTGTGGGAGGCGACGGTCGACCGGACCCTGTTGCTGCGCGCCCTCCGGCTGGCCCGGGTCGCGCGGCGGTTCGACCTGACCCCGTTCCGGACCGCCTACACGCCCCGCGCGGAGATCACCCACGCGGTGGACGTCCGCCGGTACGCGGGGTGCAAGCGGGCGGCGTTGGCGGCGCACGCCACGCAGACCACCGGGGGCGACCAGACCCGCACGGTGAGCGCCCTGCTGAGCCTGCCGCCGCCGCTGTTCCGGCTGGTCATGGGCACGGAGTGGTACATCGAGCGCAAACGTTTGCGCGCTCGGTGAGGGTGCACCTCAACCTGCTCGCCTCGCTCGCGTCCCTGGCCCTCGCGGTGTGGCTGGTGGTCGCCCTCGTCCCGGCGATCGGCGGGGTCGACTGGGCCACCATCACCGGCCACCTGGCCGCCGTGAGCACCGCCGCCCTCCTGGGCCTGACCGTGCTGTGGCTGGCGGGCCTGTGGGCCTACACCTACGTCCTGACCGGCTCGCTGCCCGGCCTGCGCAACACCCAGGCGTTCAGCCTCAACGCGGCGGGCAGCGCGGTCAGCAACCTGCTCCCGTTCGGCGGCGCGGCGGGGGTCGCGGTCACCGCCGTCATGGCGTCGAGCTGGGGCCACACGGCCCGCGCGATCACCACGTCCACCATCGTCAGCGGCCTGTGGAACACCCTCGGCCGGGTCGCCCTGCCGCTGGTCGCGCTGGCCATCCAGGGTGCGGCCGTGCTGGGGCGGACGGTCCTGGCCGCCACGCTGACCACGGCGGCGGTCCTGGTGGTCGCGGTCGCCGCCCTGGCCCGGCTGCGCTGGCTCAGCGGCGTGCTCAGGGGCCGCGCCCGCCGGTTCGTGGTGCGGCTGCGCCGGCAGAACGCGCACGTCATCCGCAGGAACTGGGCGAAGATGACCACCGGCATGGTGGTCTACCTGGCCCTCCAGGCCCTGCTGCTGTGGTGCTGCCTCGCGGTCACCGGCGTCGAGCTGTCACTGGGCGCGCTGGTCGCGGCCTTCGCGGTGAGCCGCCTGCTCACCCTGGCCGTGGTCACGCCCGGCGGGTTCGGGGTCAGCGAGAACGGCACGATCGCGCTGCTCGTCGCGCTGGGCACGCCCGCCGGACCGGCCGTCGCGGGCGTGCTCCTGTTCGCGGTCTTCACGTTCCTCGCCGAGATCCCGATGGGCGGCGTGGCGTGGCTCAACTGGTCGGTGCGACGCGCACGTTCCGCGTGACCAGCGCCCGCGCGGCCAGCTCGGAATCGTCCGGATAGTCCACCCGAACGAGTGACAAGCCGTGCGCCGGCGCGACCGTGACTTCACTCGATCGAGCGGTCAAGGACAGTAGTGACGCGGGCCAGGAGACCGGCTTGCGCCCCTCGCCGACGGCCAGCAGCGCCCCCACCAGGCTGCGGACCATCGAGTGGCAGAACGCGTCCGCCGAGACGAACGCCGTCAGCACGTCCCCGTCCCGCTCCCACGCCAGCCGCTGCAACTCGCGGATCGTGGTCGCGCCCTCCCGGCGCTTGCAGAACGCGCAGAAGTCCCGCTCACCCAGCAGCAGCTCGGAAGCGGCGTTCAGGGCGTCCACGTCCAGCGCACGCGGCCAGGCCAGCGTGTCCAGCCGCCGCAGCGGCGAAGCGCCGAACGGCGCGTCCGTGACCCGGTACTCGTAGTGCCGCCGCAACGCCGAGAAGCGGGCGTCGAACTCCGCCGGCACCACCCGCGCGGAGAACACCCGCACGTCGGACGGCAACGCCCGCGCCAGCCGCCGCGGCAGCCCGTCGACGTCCACCGCCGCGGGCAGGTCGGCGTGCGCCACCTGGCCGGTCGCGTGCACGCCGGCGTCGGTCCGCCCCGCCACGGTGAGGCTCACGTCCTCCCGCAGCACGGTGGACATCGTGTCCTCCAGCACCCCGCACACCGTCCGCCGACCCGGCTGGCGCGCCCACCCCGAGAACTCCGTGCCGTCGTAGCCCAGGTCCAGGCGCACACGAACGAGCCCGTCGCCCCGCGAGGGGACGACGGGCTCGTCGGCGGTCGGGTCCGTCAGGACTCGTCCTTCTTGTCCTCAGCCTTCGGAGCGGCCTCGTCGGCGCCCTCGGCGGGCTCCTCCGCGGCGTCCTTGGTGGCCGACTCGGGCGCGTCGGCGTCCTGGTCGGCGACGGCCTCGGTCTCCTCGACCTCGGTCGCCGGGGTCTCGGCCTTCTTGGCCTCGTCCTTGGCGAACTTGGTCTTCCGGGCCCGCTCGGCCTCGGAGGTGACCGTCTTCTCCGGCACCAGCTCGATCACGGCCATCGGGGCGTTGTCACCCTTGCGCGGCAGCGTCTTGGTGATGCGGGTGTAGCCGCCCGCGCGGTCGGCGAACTGCGGGCCGATCTCCGCGAACAGCTTGTGGACGACGTCCTTGTCGCGGATGACCTTGAGGATCTCGCGACGGTTGTGCAGGTCGCCGACCTTGGCCTTGGTGATCAGCTTCTCGGCGTACGGGCGCAGCCGCTTCGCCTTGGCCTCCGTGGTCGTGATCCGACCGTGGGTGAACAGCGACGTGGCCAGGTTGGCCAGCATGAGCCGCTCGTGGGCCGGCGAGCCCCCGAGACGGGGTCCCTTGGTGGGGGTGGGCATCGAATTGCTCCTCGGATTTCTTTCTGATCCTCTGCTCCGGCCCGGCCGCTAAGCGGCCTCAGAGCTGCTCGGTCTCCGCGTAGTCGTGGCCGTCGTCGTGGTTGTCCACGGACGAGTCCGCGGCACCCCAACCCTCGGCGGGGTAGTCGGACGCGGCGGCCGACGGGTCGAACCCGGGCGGGCTGTCCTTCAGCGCGAGGCCGAGGCCGACGAGCTTCATCTTGACCTCGTCGATCGACTTCGCACCGAAGTTGCGGATGTCCAGCAGGTCCGCCTCGCTGCGCGAGACCAGCTCGCCCACCGTGTGGATGCCCTCGCGCTTGAGGCAGTTGTAGGACCGGACGGTGAGGTCCAGGTCCTCGATCGGCATCGCGAACGCCGCGATGGTGTCCGCCTCCGCGGGAGACGGTCCGATCTCGATGCCCTCGGCGTCGACGTTCAGCTCACGCGCCAGACCGAACAGCTCCACCAGGGTCTTGCCCGCCGACGCGACGGCGTCGCGCGGCGTGATGGAGGGCTTGGTCTCGACGTCGAGGATCAGCTTGTCGAAGTCGGTCCGCTGCTCGACACGGGTGGCCTCGACCTTGTAGGTCACCTTCATGACGGGCGAGTAGATCGAGTCGACCGGGATGCGGCCGATCTCGGCACCGGCCTGCTTGTTCTGGACGGCGGGGACGTAGCCGCGACCGCGCTCGACGACGAGCTCGATCTCCAGCTTGCCCTTGCCGTTCAGGGTGGCGATGTGCAGGTCGGGGTTGTGCACGGTCACACCGGCCGGGGGCACGATGTCACCGGCGGTCACCGCGCCCGGCCCCTGCTTGCGCAGGTACATGGTCACCGGCTCGTCCTCCTCGGAGCTGACGACCAGCTCCTTGAGGTTGAGGATGATGTCGGTGACGTCCTCCTTCACACCGGGCACGGTCGTGAACTCGTGCAGCACGCCGTCGATGCGGATGCTGGTCACGGCGGCGCCGGGGATGGAGGACAGCAGGGTGCGGCGGATGCTGTTGCCGAGGGTGTAGCCGAAGCCCGGCTCCAGCGGCTCGATGACGAACCGGGAGCGGGTCTCGTTGACCGCTTCCTCGCTGAGCGAGGGGCGCTGGGAAATCAGCACTGGGTTCTTCCTTTCTCAACCCGACGCCCGCCATATGACGCCGGGAACGCCAGTCGCGGAGACCGGCAAACGCGTTCGGCACACCATTCCGTGCCGTCGCGGGACCCGATCGGAGGGCGGACCGGTGAGGGACCGCCCTCCGAGAGGATCACTTCGAGTAAAGCTCGACGATGAGCTGTTCGGTCACCGGCGTGTCGATCTGCGCCCGCTCCGGCAGCTGGTGGACCAGGATGCGCAGGTTGGACGGCACGACCTGGAGCCAAGCCGGGATCGGGCGGTCACCGAAGGACGCGCGAGCCGCCTCGAAGGGCAGCAGCGGGAGCGACTTCGGCTTCACGTCGATGATGTCGAACTTCGACACCCGGAAGCTCGGGATGTTGACCTTCTGGCCGTTCACGATGAAGTGACCGTGGCTGACCAGCTGGCGAGCCTGGCGACGGGTGCGCGCGAGGCCCGCGCGGTACACCACGTTGTCCAGACGGGACTCCAGGATCTGGAGCAGGTTCTCACCGGTCTTGCCGGTGCGGCGGACCGCTTCCTCGTAGTAGCGGCGGAACTGCTTCTCCAGCACGCCGTACGTGTAGCGGGCCTTCTGCTTCTCCTGGAGCTGGAGCAGGTACTCCGACTCCTTGATGCGACCGCGGCCGTGCTGGCCGGGCGGGTAGGGACGGCGCTCGAACGCCTGGTCCCCGCCGACGAGGTCGACCTTGAGCCGGCGCGAGATGCGGGTGGCCGGTCCGGTGTAGCGAGCCATGTGTGCTTACTCCTCCCCGTGCCTCAGACCCGGCGCCGCTTGGGCGGGCGGCAGCCGTTGTGGGGCTGCGGGGTCACGTCCTGGATGGTGCCGACCTCGAGACCGGCGGCCTGGAGGGAACGGATCGCGGTCTCGCGGCCGGAGCCGGGACCCTTCACGAACACGTCCACCTTGCGCATGCCGTGCTCGGCGGCCTTGCGGGCGGCGTTCTCGGCGGCCATCTGCGCCGCGAACGGCGTCGACTTCCGCGAGCCCTTGAAGCCCACGTGGCCGGCGGACGCCCAGCTGATCACGTTGCCCAGCGGGTCCGTGATGGACACGATGGTGTTGTTGAACGTGCTCTTGATGTGCGCCTGGCCGTGCGAGACGTTCTTCTTTTCCTTGCGCCGGACCTTCTTGACCCCGGCGCCCGTGCGGGACTTGGGTGGCATATCTGGGTGATCTCCTACTTGGTTCGCGAGGTCTTACTTCTTGCCGGCCTTCTTCTTGCCCGCAACGGTCTTCTTCGGACCCTTACGAGTACGCGCGTTCGTCTTGGTGCGCTGCCCGCGGACGGGCAGGTTGCGACGGTGGCGCAGCCCCTCGTAGCAGCCGATTTCCATCTTGCGGCGGATGTCGGCCTGAACCTCGCGGCGGAGGTCACCCTCGACCTTGAAGTTGTTCTCGATGTAGTCCCGCAACTTGGCGAGGTCGTCGTCGCTGAGGTCCTTGACCCGCAGGTCCGGGGAGATCTCAGTGGCGGTCAGCAGCTCCTTGGAGCGCGTGCGACCGATGCCGAAGATGTAGGTGAGCGCGATCTCCATCCGCTTCTCGCGGGGGAGGTCGACGCCAGCGAGTCGTGCCATGCGGCAGTTGCTCCTGTCGTGTCTCTCCAGGTCTGCTCCCCGTCCGCTCCCGGGACTGACTCGCTGTTGTCAGTTCCGACCGCTCTCGCGGTCGGTGTCCCGGCCCCGGCCTGGAGTCCGGGGGTGTGCTCCTCGGTGGTGCTTGGTCGAGGAGCAGGTGCGGGGAGGCTTGCTGTTGTCTGCGTCGGTGAGGACGCTGCGACGACGGCTCTGCTCAGCCCTGGCGCTGCTTGTGGCGCAGGTTCTCGCAGATCACCATGACCCGACCGTGGCGGCGGATCACCTTGCACTTGTCGCAGATCTTCTTGACGCTCGGCTGGACCTTCACGCCTGAGCTCTCCTGCTGGTAGCCCCGGTGCACCGGTCGCCCGGTGTCACCGTGGAGGTCACTACTTGTAGCGGTAGACGATGCGCCCGCGGGACAGGTCGTAGGGCGAGAGCTCCACGACAACCCGGTCCTCAGGGAGGATGCGGATGTAGTGCTGACGCATCTTGCCGCTGATGTGTGCCAGGACCTTGTGCCCGTTCTCCAACTCGACGCGGAACATCGCGTTGGGGAGCGGTTCGACTACGCGGCCCTCGACCTCAATGGCCCCGTCCTTCTTGCCCATGTCCTCCGCGTTTCGTGACGGTGGTTAGCTTCCACTTGGGTGCGGGCACGCGGAACCCCGACTCCTTCAGGCCCTTGCGAACCTGCCAGCCAGCGGTAAGGTGCGTCACAGGCATGGCGGAACCGGCGCTACGTGTGCGCCACCCGTCCATAGTACGCGCGTTCGCGGGTATGCCCAAATCGGGGGTGCGCCGGGTGTGCTAGGGCCGCTTCGGCTCGCGCCCGACCAGCAGCCAGACGACGCCGAGGACCGATCCCCAGGGCAGCGCCACCCACAGGAACCAGGGGTGCGCGATGCCCTCGTCACCCAGGATGCTCACCAGCAGCCAGAGGGCGAAGTTGAGGGCGCTGACACTGGCCCAGATGGTGGTGAGCACCCGCAGGGCGGTCCGCCCGCCGCCCTTCTTGGGCTTCATCGGGGCCACCGGGTGCGGCACCGGGGGCGCCGGGTGGACCTGGGGCAGGTCGGCGGTCAGGGCGGCCAGCTCACCGCGGGTCTTGGCCTGCCAGACCGCGAGGACCCGCTGGTCGAACTCGGTCAGGTCCAGGCTGCCCTCGGCTTGGGCCCGGTGGAGCAGCTGCTGGACGACTTCACGCTCGGCATCGGACGCCCGCATGTCCTCGGGCCGCACGGGGTGGCTCACGGGTCCCATCGTGGCGGGCGCCGACCCGGGCAGAAAGGGGGCTAACCCCCGTATCCGGGTCGGGTGCGCCTCAGCCCGGATTGTCGGTGGTCCGTGGGATCATGGAACCGGGGGCCGGAGGCCGGCCCCTCGGCTCAGTCCAGCGCGGTCAGCACCCAGGGGCCGTCGTCGGTGATGGCCACCGAGTGCTCCCAGTGCGCGGCGCGCGAGCCGTCCGTGGTGACCACGGTCCAGCCGTCGTCCAGCTCCGCGGTCCGCTCGCTGCCCAGGGTCAGCATCGGCTCGATCGCGATGGCCATGCCGACCTTGAGCCGCGGACCCTTGCCCGGCTTGCCGTAGTTCGGCAGGAACGGGTCCATGTGCATCCGCGTGCCGATGCCGTGGCCGCCGTAGCCCTCGACGATGCCGTACTCGATGCCGTCCCGCTCGCCGGCCAGCAGCGTGGCCGACTCGATCGCGAAGGAGATGTCGCTCAGCCGACCGCCCGGGACGGCGGCCTCGATGCCCGCGAGCATCGACGCGCGGGTCGCCTCGGACAGCTTCAGCTCCGCCTCGGTCACCGTGCCGACCGGCACGGTCACGGCCGAGTCGCCGTGCCAGCCGTCGAGGATGGCGCCGCAGTCGATGGAGACGAGGTCGCCCTCGGCCAGGACCTGCGTCTTGCTGGGGATGCCGTGGACCACCTGGTCGTTCACCGACGAGCAGATGCTCGCCGGGAACCCGTGGTAGCCCTTGAAGCTGGGGATCGCGCCGGCGTCGCGGATGGTCTGCTCCGCCAGCTCGTCCAGCTCGGCCGTGCTCACGCCGACCTTGGCGTGCTCGGTGAGCAGCGCCAGGGTGCGCGCCACGACCAGGCCGGCGGCCCGCATGGCCTCCAGCTGGCCGCGGCTCTTGATCTCGATCATGCGGTCACCCGGGACGATCCTGCGCAGCGCATCGAGCAGGCCACCGGTCACCGGTCGCCGCGCGCGGCGCGCAGCGCGGCGAGCGCCCGCTCGCTGATCTCCTCGACGTCGCCCACGGCGTCGATGGTGACGACGATGGCGGCGTAGTGGTCGAGCAGCGGCGCGGTCTCGTTGCGGTAGACCTGCTGGCGGTGGCGGATGACCTCTTCCTTGTCGTCCGCCCGACCGCGGGCGAGCAGGCGCTCCACCACGACGTCCTCGTCGATCCGGAACTCCAGCACGGCGTCCAGCCGGTGCCCGTCCGCGGCGAGGATCTCGCCGAGCACGGCCGCCTGGGCGACGTTGCGGGGGAACCCGTCGAGCAGGAAGCCGTCCTTGGCGTCCTCCTGCGACAGGCGCTCCCGCACCATCTCGTTGGTCACCGCGTCGGGCACGAGCTCGCCGGAGTCCAGGTACTCCTGGACCTCCTTGCCGAGGTCGGTCTGCTGGCTGATGTGCGCGCGGAAGAGGTCCCCGGTGGAGATGTGCGGCACGCCGAGCTTGGTCTTGAGCAGTTCGGCCTGAGTGCCCTTGCCCGCTCCGGGCGGGCCGACGAGAACGAGTCGCACTAGCGGAGGAACCCTTCGTAGTTGCGCTGCATCAGCTGGCTCTCGATCTGCTTCACCGTGTCGAGGCCGACGCCGACCATGATCAGCACCGCCGTGCCGCCGAACGGGAAGTTCTGGTTCTGGCCCTGACCGGTCAGGTCGAGGAACAGGTTCGGCAGGATGGCGACGATGCCCAGGTACAGCGAGCCGGGCAGCGTGATCCGCCCCAGGACGAAGCGGAGGTACTCGGCGGTGGGGCGCCCGGGGCGGATACCCGGGATGAACCCACCGAACTTCTTCATCTCGTCCGCACGCTCGTCCGGGTTGAACGTGATGCCGACGTAGAAGTAGGTGAAGAAGACGATCAGGAGGAAGTACAGCGCGATGTGCACCGGGCTGGACTGGCTCACCAGGTGGGTCTGGACGAACGTCTCCCACCAGCCCGGCGCGGACCCGTCGGTCGAGGCGGTCAGCCGCGAGATCAGGTCCGGCAGGTACAGCAGCGACGAGGCGAAGATGACCGGGATGACACCCGCCTGGTTGACCTTCAGCGGCAGGTAGGTCGAGGTGCCGCCGTACATGCGGCGACCGATCATGCGCTTCGCGTACTGGACCGGGATGCGGCGCTGCGCCTGCTCCACGTAGATGACGCTGGCGATGATCAGCAGGGCCGCGACGCAGACCAGGAAGAAGGTCAGGCCGCCGCGGTCGAGGATGATCTTGCCCTCGACCGGGATGCGGGCCGCGATGCCGGTGAAGATCAGCAACGACATGCCGTTGCCGATGCCCTTCTCCGTGATGATCTCGCCGAGCCACATGATCACGCTGGTGCCCGCGGTCATGGCGACCACGATGACGACGAGGTTCCAGACGCTCTGGTCGGGGATGACGTCGTACTCGCAGCCCTGGAACAGCTGGCCGCGCACGGCGAGCGCGATGATGCCGGTCGACTGGAGCACCGCGAGGGCGATGGTCAGGTAGCGGGTGTACTGGGTCAGCTTGCCCTGACCCGCCTGCCCTTCCTTCTTCAGCTGCTCGAACCGCGGGATGACCACGGTCAGCAGCTGGATGATGATGCTCGCGGTGATGTAGGGCATGATGCCCAGCGCGAAGATCGACAGGTTCAGCAGCGCGCCGCCGCTGAACAGGTTGATCAGCGAGTAGATCCCCTGCTGGTCGACCTGCTCGACGCAGAGTTTCACGTTCTTGAAGGAGACGCCCGGCGCGGGCATGGTCGCGCCCAACCGGTACACCACGACGATCCCCAGTGTGAAGAGGATCTTCTTGCGTAGGTCCGGCGTCGCGAGAGCCGAGCGGAATGCGCCGAGCACGCGAACCTCCATCAGCGTTGCCGCCCCGCCTGGGTCGGCATCCTGCGGTACCGGCTGTGTTGCCGGCACAGTCTTGCGGTGGTGGCGGACGCGACGGGTAGCCGCGACCGACCCGGAGGACATCCGGGTTCAGCCCGCGACTTTAACAGCCGCGAAGCGGGTAGCCGTAGCCAGCTGTCCTTCACACTTCGTACCGGATGGACGCCGGTCGTTCGCAAGCCGCCGAATGGATCAAGTTGTGACCTGTCCCACCCGGTGGACGCTGGGGCTTCAGCGCGTGGCGCTGCCGGCCAGGACTCCGGCCATGCCGAGCAGGAGCGTGCCGGTCCCCTGGTCCAGCCGGCGCTGGGCGCGGGCCGACAGGTCGGCCTTGCGGATGATCGCCCCGACGGTGACGTAACCCGTCCCTGCCAGCACTTCCGCCGCGAGGTAGACCGCGCCCAGAACGGCGAGCTGCGCCTGCACTGGTCCGCGGGCGGGGTCGACGAACTGCGGCACGAAGGCGGTGAAGATCAGCAGCGCCTTGGGGTTGGAGATCGCGACCAGGAACTCCTTGCGCAGCGGATTGCTCTTCCTGGGCGCACTTTCGGGTGCACTTCCGGGGCCTGAGGTGGCCTGTGATGGTGTGAAGAAGATGCGCGCGGCGAGGTAGACCAGATAGGCGACGCCCAGCCACTTGATGATGGTGAGCGCGGTCGTGGAGGCGGCGAGGACGGGGCCGAGTCCGGCGATCACGGCGATGATCATGAGGCTGAACGCGAGCAGCCGTCCGACCAGCGCTGTTGCTGCTTTGACGGGGCCGTGGTGGACGGCGTGGTGCATGCCGAGCAGGTTGTTGGCTCCCGGCGTCAACGCCACGAGCACGGCCGCTCCGAAGAAGACCACAAGCCACATGCGGTCACGCTAACCCGAGGCACCACCGGTTTTTCCGCCCAACGCGAACACCGTCTCACCGGGTCCTGCTTGGCGGCAGTCCGGGCGGCCGAACGCGCACAAACGCGGCAAACGCGGCAGGCCTGCCGAGCCTTGCCAGCCTCGCGCTGCCAGCCCTGCCACCCCTGCCGACCCTCCCAGGTCCGGCAGCCCCACCAGTCCGGCGGCCCCACCAGGCCCGCCACAGCGCCGCCAGGCCCGCCACAGCACATCAGCGTCCGGCAAGGCCCGCCAAGGCAGGAGTGCGGCACACTCGCCGCTCTTCCGGGTGCGCTCGGCACTTCCGACCCTGGGATCGAGTCGCGCTTGTGATCGCCGCGCAGCGGCGGCCTGCGCGCGCAGCGCGCTGTTCGCGCGCGGAGCGCGCGGTAGGTGTTACCTACAAGTGGAGGGCCTCGGTTCCCCCACCGTATGGCCCGCCCGAAGGGCTACCACAGATTTCCCCAGGTGCAGCCGAAATTTTTGTGAGGAACGAGCAAAAATTTTAGCGGCACCTGGGGAAATCTGTGGTTGGCTTTGCCGGGTCATGCGGTGGGGGAACCGACGCCCTTCACCCCCCATCGGTGGTTCGCCCGCCGGCAGGCGCTTGAGAGCGCGAAGCGCGTTCATCTTGAGAGCGCGCAGCGCGTCCAAAGATCAGCTCTCGAAGTGGCGCAGCCACTCACCCAGAATCCGCTCCAACACCACAGCATCCCCAGCATCAACCAGATCCAACAACCGCCGCTCATTGGCCATGTGCTCAGCAAAGGCCCGATCAATCACCCGCAACCCCGCCTCAGTCAACGCCACAACCCGCCGCCGCCCATCACCCCCCTCCACTCGCCGAGCAACCAACCCATCCCGCTCCAACCGATCAATCCGCTTGGTGATCGCCCCAGTCGTCACCATCGTGTGCTGCGCCAACTCCCCCGGCGCACGCTCATAAGGCGCACCAGCCCGACGCAAAGCCGCCAACACGTCGAACTCGCCCTCCCCCAGCCCATGCCTCCGATACACCACCGCCAACTGCTCGGTCAGCACAGCAGCCAGCCGGTGCAACCGCCCGATCACAGCCTGCGGCGAAACATCGACATCAGGCCGTTCCCGCGCCCACTCCGCCTGAATCCGCGCCACACGGTCGGTGGTCAACCCACCCACCCCACTGTCCCCACCCACCCCACTCACTCCGGCCTGATCGATCACCGCACCACCATACCTTCCACGGAAGCTATATTACCTTCCGTGGAAGCTACCTCGCGGTGGACCCTGATCACCGCCACCGCCCCGATCGCCTGGGGCTCGACCTACTACGTCACCCACCACTTCCTCCCCGCCGACCACCCACTCTGGGGCTCAGCCCTCCGCGCCCTACCAGCCGGATTGCTCCTGCTCGCCCTCCGACGCGAACTCCCCCGACGCGACTGGTGGTGGCGCTCCCTCGTGCTCGGCACCCTCAACATGGGCGCGTTCTTCGCCCTCGTCTACGTCTCCGCCCAACTCCTGCCGACGAGCCTCGCCTCCACCGTCATGGCACTGTCCCCGGCCGCGATGATGGCCGTCGCCTGGCTGGTCCTCACCGAACGCCCGCACGTCCTCGCCATCGCCGGCGCGGTGGTCGGGATCGGCGGTGTCGTAACGATGTTCGCCGCCGGCATCAACTCCTTCGACCCACTCGGACTCGCCGCCGCCACCGCCGCGATGCTGATGTCCGCCTCCGGCCACATCCTCACCAAGAAGTGGGCCACCACCACCAACACGCTCTCCGTCACCTCCTGGCAACTGATCGCCGGCGGCCTCGTCCTCGTCATCGCCGCCCTCACGATCGAAGGCGCTCCCCCACCGATCACCCCGACCAACACCGCCGCGTTCACCTACGTAGCCGTCATAGCCACCGCGGTCGCGTTCGCCGCATGGTTCACCGGCCTCCGCCACCTCGACGCCGGCGCGGTAGGCCTGATCGGACTGCTCAACCCGGTCACCGGCGTCCTGCTAGGCACAGCCGTCGCCGGCGAAACCCTGACCACCCACCAACTCCTCGGCCTGGCCCTCGTCCTCACCGGAGTACTGCTAGGCCAACCCACCATCCGCCTCGCCTGGCCCACAACCCGCCTCAGGCAACTCACAGCCCGCCTAAGGCAACTCACCAATCAACACCAGGAGCACCCGCTACACCCCACAAAGACCGACTAGCGTATGCACATGGCACACATCGACCTGGGCGTCGACGAAACCCTGTTACCCGGCATCACCGGCCCCCTGCACTTCCGCCCGGAAACCGCCGCACCGCTCAACCAACTGGCCGACGTGCTCCTACGCGGCCCAAGCACCCTGTCCAGAGGGGAACGTGAGCTGATCGCGGCTCACGTGTCGGGCCTCAACGAATGCACCTTCTGCCACAACTCGCACGCGGCCTTCGCCGCAGCGCAGCTGGAGGAGGGCATGACGGTCGTGACCCAGGTCCGCACCGACCTGGCCACCGCCGCCATCTCACCCAAGCTGCGCGCACTGCTCCAGATCGCCGGCGCGGTCCAGAAGTCCGGCCGTGAGGTCACGCCGGCCCTGATCGAGGCCGCCCGGGCCGAGGGCGCGACGGACGTGGAGATCCACGACACCGTCCTCATCGCGGCGGCGTTCTGCATGTACAACCGTTACGTCGACGGCCTGGGCACCCTCGCACCCGAGGACCCGGCGGCCTACGAGGCCTCCGCCCACCACATCGTCGAACACGGCTACTCGGTCCCCCGCGGCTGACCCCCGAGGCTGACCCCCGAGGCTGACCCCCGCGGCTGACCCCCGCGGCTGACCCCCGCCGGCCGTGGCCAACCCCCGCCACGGCCGGCGAAGTGGTCACCAGCCCAGCGGAACCACCTCAGCCGCCGAAGTCCACGGCCCACGCCCACCAGCCTCAGTCAACGCGCGCAACCGCACATACCGCGCCTGCACAGGCCACAACCGCACAGTCTTGGCCACAGCATCATCGGCGAACGTCCCCACCGCCACCGCACTCCCCCAAGCCACACCATCCCCACTCACATACACCTCGTACCGCCCGATCCGCCCATTCACCCCACCGTCCTGCCGCGGCAGATAGGTCACCCCAGTAACCGTCCGCACCCCACCCAGGTCCAGCTGGATCTCATGCGGCAACGCATCAGACCCACCAGACCACTTGGTGTGCCAGTACGTACCCGCCTTGCCATCCACGGCATTGACCCCGGCACCGTTCTCCCCCGAAGTCTCCTGACTATCCACGTACTTCACCGTCCGAGGCAACGGACTGGACCCCATCACCGGATCCGTCGTGCTCTCGACGCCAGTCTCCACATGCCCCGCGAACCGCCGAACAAACCCATCCGGCCCAGCCACAACCAGGTCGTACCACCCGTTCATGCCACCACCCACGGAGAACCAGTCCTCCTTGGTGACCCCAGGATCCAAGGTGTAGCTCCACGGCCCACCACCCCGGTTACCCGACGTCACGGTCAACGTGCACGCCTTACCACCAGAGTTGGTCACAACCAGCCACACCTGACCACCGTCCTCACGCAACACCACCTCGGGATTGGCGTTGCCGGAGGTGGTCGCGACAACCCGGTTCCCGGCGAACCGACGCAGGAACCCATTGGGCCCCACCACATTCAGGTCGTACGCACCGGTCGGCGTACCAGCCTGCCAGTAGTCGGACAGCGTCTTGCCCGCCTCGACGGTGTACCGCCACGGACCATCCGTCCGATAAGCGTTGGCGTAGACATAAAAATGCGCGCCCGCAGTGCCAGTGTTGGCGAAGTCGATCCAGAACTTCTCCGCCGTCACCCGCCCGGACACCTTCAGCCGGTACGGCAACGGCCGGGCGGGCTTCACCCCGGGTTCCTGCACCGGCATGGTCTGCACGGCCGGCGGGGTCGGCGAGGTCGGGCGCGGGCCGTCGGTGGGCACCGGGGTGGGCAGCGGCGGGTAGGGCGCGGTGGCCGTGGTGGTGTCCAGGGCCGAGGTCAGGTCGCCGCACACCGCCCGCCGCCACGGCGAGATGTTCGGCTCGGCCACCCCCGTCCACTTCTCCAGCAGCCGCAGGACCGACGTGTGGTCGAACACCTCCGAGCACACCTTGCCGCCCCGGCTCCACGGCGAGACCACCAGCATCGGCACCCGCTGCCCCAGGCCGATCGGCGCGGACAGGTAGATCTCGTCGGACACGCCCACCGTGGACAGACCGTCCGAAGTGGACACCGGCGGCGCGGGCTGCGGGATGTGGTCGAAGAAGCCGTCGTTCTCGTCGTAGTTGAGCAGGAACACGGTCTTGTTCCACACCTCGGGCTTGGACGCCAGCGCGTCCAGCACCTGCTTGACCAGGTCCGCGCCGGTGTTGGGCCCCCAGTCGGGGTGCTCGCTCTGCGACTCCGGCGCAACCACCCACGACACCGCGGGCAGCCGGCCCGCGTCCACGTCCGCCTTGAACGTCGCCGCGAGCCGCCCCGGCCGCTGCCGCGCCAGGCCCCGGTCGTACAGGGACCGCTCGGCGGCGGTCAGGGTCGCCAGGCCCTGGTCCAGCTGGGCCAGCAGCTCGTTCTGCCGGGTGGTCGAGGCCGAGGACACGGCGTAGTAGAAGTACTCCAGCTTGGTGTACGGGTTGCCCGATGAGTCCTTGGTCTTGGCCAGCGCCTTGCGCCCCACCGCGAGGAAGGACGCGAAGTAGTCCAGCGAGTTGTCGCCGTAGTTGTCCCACTCCTGGTAGACCCGCCACGACTTGCCCGCCGCCTGGAGCCGCTCGGCGTAGCTGGTCCACGTGTAGCCGGTGTGGCCGGGGTTCTGCCAGCTGTCGTTGCCGATGGCGCGCTTGGTGGTGCTGCCCGGCTCGTAGCCGATGGTGCCGGAGAACAGGTAGAAGCGGTTGGGGTTGGTCGGTCCGGCCTCGGAGCAGTGGTAGTTGTCGCAGATGGTGAAGGCGTCGGCGAGGGCGTGGTAGAACGGCAGCGCGGCGCGGTCCAGGTAGGTCATGGTCCGCACCCCCTTCTGGGGGATCCACTGGTCGTGGCGGCCGTTGTTCCACGCGGCGTGGCCGTCCGACCAGCCGTGCGGGGTGCCGGACATGAACTCGTCGTCCACGCGGTAGGGCAGCACGTGCCCGGAGCCGTTGGGCTGGCGGAAGACCGGGTTGCCGTTGGGCAGCCGGATGGCGGTCGGGTCGTTGAACCCGCGCACGCCGCGCAGGGTGCCGAAGTAGTGGTCCAGGGACCGGTTCTCCTGCATGAAGACGACGACGTGGCCGATCGTCTCCAGGCCACCGGTCGGCGCTTCGAGGGCGAGGGCGCGGCGGAGGCTGTCGGGCAACAGGGCGAGCCCGGAGCCGGCAGCCGCCGCTTTGAGCAGGTCACGACGCTTCATGCACATCTCCTCGTCCAAGGCGCAGGGTGGCGGCGCGGGGCGATGCTGGATGCGCGAAGTTAAGCAGAAGTGACGATTAGCGAGCAATAGTGAACACGGAGGTGGCCATTACCGGTCACACTTCCACATTTCCACAGATCAGACGGCCTCCACCAACGCCCCACACCGCTCAAGCGAGACCCTCCACCAACGCCCACACACCGCTCAAGCGACCTCCGCCAGCGGCACCCGCACCGCCAGGAACCGCGTCCGCCGGCGCAGCCGGAACCCCATCGACAGGTAGACCCGGATCGCGTTGGCGTTGTCCCCGGCGGCGTGCATGATCGGCGTCTCGCCGCGCTCCCGGATGCCGTGCGCCACCGCCCGCACCAGCCGCGTGGCCAGCCCCCGACCGCGGAACCCCGCATCGGTGCAGACCGCGCTGATCTCGGTGTAACCGGGCGGGCGGAGGCGTTCGCCGGCCATCGCGACGAGCCGGCCCTCGTGGCGGATGCCCAGGTAGGTGCCCAGTTCGATGGTGCGCGGCCGGAACGGACCGGGCTTCGTGCGCTCGACCAGGTCCAGCATCTCCGGCACGTCCGCCGCCGTCAGCCGCACGGCCTCGGGGTCGTCCTCGGTGCGCACGCCGTCGTCCACCAGCTGCACGCCCTCGCCCTGGAAGGTGATCTCCCAGCCCGGCGGCGGGTCCAGCGGGCCGATCGCCACGACCTCGCCCGGCCCGGCCAGGTCGGCGACGTCGCGCCAGACCCGCTCGTCGGCGTCGGGCGGGAAGGCCAGGAAGGGCGCCACGTCGGGCTGGTAGCGCAGCACCCGGCCGTGGCGTTCGGCGAAGCGGGCGTGGGCGCCGTTGAGCGACTCCCACGCGGCGTGGTCCAGCGGTGACGACATCCCCAGCCCCCTCCGAGTAGTTCGCAAACGGGCGAATCATCGGCTCGTGGACCTCGGGCTGTCCACCGCTTCCACATCATGAACGGCCTTGCGCGGTCGGGGCGGTTACGCTGCGATCATGGCCGGCAGCCGTCTCTACCGCCACGGGGTCCTGGAGGCCGAGGGCTTCCCGCTCCGCGACGCCGCCGGGTACCTGAAGGAGCCCGACGCGGTCGTGTGGCTGGACCTGTGCGGCCCCTCGCCGGAGGAGCTGGCCGCCCTCGCCGACGAGCTGGGCCTGCACGAACTGGCCGTCGAGGACGCCCTGCACCCCCACGAACGCCCCAAGCTGCACGAGTACGACACGCACTGCTTCCTGTCCGCCTACGCCGTGCGACTGGACCAGCGGACCGGGCGGCTGGCCACGACGGAGCTGGCCGCGTTCCTCACCGACCGCGCGCTGGTCACCGTGCGCCCCGACGACAGCTTCGACGTCGCCACCCTGACCCGCCGCTGGGACGGTTCGGCGCACCTGGCCAAGAGCGGGGTCGGGTTCCTCGCGCACGGGCTGCTGGACGCCGTGGTGGACAGCCACTTCGAGGCCGTGCAGGCGTTGGACGAGCAGATCGAGGCGTTGGAGGACGACGTGTTCGCCGACCACCCCGACCACCGGGCGGTGCAGCGGCGGGCGCTGGACCTGCGCAAGTCCCTGGTGACGCTGCGCCGGGTGGTGCTGCCGATGCGGGAGGTGGTCAACGCGTTGATGCGGCGGGACCGGTCCGTCGTGGACGAGACGATGTACCCCTACTACCAGGACGTCTACGACCACGTCATGCGCGCGACGGAGTGGACGGAGTCGCTGCGGGAGATGGTGGCGACCATCCGCGAGACGCAGCTGAACATCCAGGGCAACCGGCTGAACCTGATCATGAAGAAGGTGACCGGGTGGGCGGCGATCATCGCGGTGCCCACGGCCATCACCGGGTTCTACGGCCAGAACGTGCCCTACCCGGGGTCGGAGCAGCCGTGGGGGTTCTGGGTGTCGACAGCGGCCATCGTGGTGCTGTCCGGCGGGCTCTACGCGCTGTTCAAGCGTCGCGACTGGCTCTAGACCGCTTGACCCGCAGGTAGCTCCACACCACCAACCCCCAGATGATCACCCCGGACAGGATCAGGCTGGACCCGGTGCTCCACCCGCCCAGCGGCAGGTCCTCGTTGAGCCCCCAGAACACGCCGATCCCGACCAGCACCGCGCCGCCCAGCACCGTGGCCGCGATGCGCAGCGGCGAGGACACGCTCTCCTCGGCGGTCTTCATGGCCCGGTCGCGCACGGGGTCGACGTAACGCTCCAGCGCGGGGAACTCGGCGGCCAGGATCAGCAGACCCGCCAGCACCAGCAGCAGCCCGGGTCCGGGCAGGACGAGCAGCGCGATCCCGATCACCAGGACCACCGCGCCGACGACCGTCATCGTCACCCGCTTGACGGTGCCCACCCGACCACCTCCTCGTGGGGAGAATTGTCCTGTACCGGACGCCGGTCCGCGCGAGGAGCCGAAGCGACGGCCGGCCCACCGCGCCGCCCCGGCAGGTGCGGGACGGCGTAGTGGGCGGCCGGCGGAACCCGAGGTGGGCGGTCCGTGAGGTGTTCGGGGAACCGAGCACGCACTACGGAAAACCGGATCGAGCAAGACTGTGTTCGGTCACATTCCCACCGTTTGGGAGCGGGTCCGAGCCAATTCCCCACCTCCTAGGGTGATCGACGTTCCGCCCCTCCCGAGGTCAGGTGTTCGTGTCCGTTTCCTTCTCCCCCAACACATCGCGGTCGCTGTGGTCGACCATCCGGTCGGTGCTGCGGCACGACCGGTGGGCGCTCGCGGGCGCGGTGACGATCGGGCTGCTGGCGCTGCTGGCCGTCGGCGCCGACCTGTGGACCGCGATCGAGGGCCAGGACCCCTACACCTACCGCACCGAGGCCCTGGACAAGGACACCGGCGGGCCCGCGGGCGTGCTGGGCGGGGTGAGCGCGGACCACTGGTTCGGCGTCGAACCGCTCACCGGCCGCGACCTGTTCGCCATCGTCGCGCACGGTGCGCGCACGTCCTTCCTGATCGGACTGGCCGCGACGGCGGTGTCGGTGCTGGTCGGCGTGGTGCTGGGCGCGGCGGCCGGGTACCTCGGCGGCGTGCTGGACCGCGTGGTCACGTGGACCGCGGACGTGCTGCTCGGGTTCCCCTACCTGGTGTTCATGATCGCGCTGGCCGCCGTGGTGCCGCCCGGGGTGCCCAGGCCGCTGCTGCTGATCGCGGTGATCGGGTTCTTCGGCTGGCCGTCGATCGCGCGGATCGTCCGCTCGCAGACGTTGACGTTGCGCGCCAGGGGGTTCGTGTCCGCCGCCCGCTCGCTGGGCGCGGGACCGGTGCACGTGTTCCGCCACGAGCTGCTGCCCAACCTGTGGGGGCCGATCATCGTGGTGGCGACGCTGTCCGTCCCGGGCAAGATCGGGCTGGAGGCGGCGCTGTCGTTCCTGGGCCTGGGCATCCCGCCGCCCACGCCGAGCTGGGGCCGCACCATCAGCCTCGCCATCGACTGGGTGGGCTCGGACCCGATGTTCCTGGTCTTCCCCGGCGCCGCGCTGTTCCTGGCCACGTGGGCGTTCAACGTCCTGGGCGACGGGCTGCGCGACGCGCTCGACCCGCGGACGGCGGTGCGGTCCTGATGCGCACCGCGAAGTTCGTCGGCCTGCGCCTGGCCGGGGCCGTGGTCGTGCTGTTCCTGGTGGCGCTGAGCACCTACGCCGTGTTCTACCTGGTGCCCGCCGACCCCGCGCTCCAGGCGTGCGGCCGGCCGTGCACCGAGCAGAACCTGGCGCTGGCACGGGAGTTCATGGGCTTCGGCGACCCGTGGTACCGGCAGTTCCTCGACTTCGCCGGTGGCGTCGTCACCGGCCGCACGTTCGGCACTGGACCGACCGCGATCACCTGCGAAGCACCGTGCTTCGGCTACTCGTTCCAGCAGAACACCGACGTCATCACGCTCATCGGCGAACGACTGCCGGTGACGTTCTCCCTCGCGCTCGGCGCGGCCGTGCTGTGGCTGGTGACCGGGGTCGGCGCGGGCGTCCTGGCGGCGGTGCGGCGCGGCACGGGCTGGGACCGGGCGGCGCTGGCCGCGTCGGTTGCGGGGGTGTCCGCGCCGGTCTACCTGGTGGGACTGCTGGGCATCCTGCTGTTCGGCTTCACGCTGGACGTGGTGCCGGTCGGCGGGTACGTCGACTTCACCACCAGCCCGGTCGACTGGGCGTGGCGGCTGGTCCTGCCGTGGTCGGTGCTGGCGTTCTCGCACGCCGCCGTCTACACGCGCCTCACCCGCGCCCAGATGCTCGACACGTTGAACGAGGACTACATCCGCACCGCGCGGTCCAAGGGCCTGACCGAGCGCAAGGTCGTCGGGAAACACGCGCTGCGCAACGTGTTGCTGCCGGTCGTCACCGTCTTCGGCGTGGACCTGGGCAGCCTGCTGGGCGGCGCGGTGATCACCGAACGCGTGTTCGGCCTGCCCGGCCTGGGCGCGCTGCTGATCGACGCGGTCGGCCTGCGCGACCTGCCGCTGCTGCTGGGCTGCACGCTGTTCGCCGCCTTCCTCATCGTCACGGCCAACGTCGTGGTGGACCTCTGCTACGGCGTGCTCGACCCCCGAGCCCGCCTGTCCTGACGAAAAACCACTGGGAGAGAACCGACAATGACCAGACGCCGCTTGGCCGTCGCGGTACTGACCAGCGCGCTGGCCCTGTCCGCGTGCGGCGCCAACGACAAGCCGCAGACGAACGCCGACACCGCCGCCGCCCGCGGTGGCACGCTGCGCATCCTGTCCGACGGGCAGACGGTGAACTACGACCCGGCCAAGAGTTCGAGCCTGGCCATCACGTCGTTGGGCCTGGTGCACCGCAGGCTCACCGCGTGGCACAACAAGCCGGGCGAGCAGGCCAAGGTCGTGCCCGACCTGGCCGACACCGGCAAGACCACCGACGGCGGCAAGACGTGGACGTTCACCCTCCAGGAGGGCCTGAAGTTCAGCGACGGCACGCCGATCACGTCCGAGGACGTGAAGTGGGGCGTGCAGCGGTCGTTCGCGCCCGCGTTCTCCGGCGGTCTGGGCTACCACAAGCAGCTCATCGAGGGCGGCGACACCTACCGCGGCCCGTTCGAGGGCGCGGAGCTGAAGGGCATCGAGACCCCCGACCCGCGCACGATCAAGTTCACGCTGGTCCGCCCGTACGGCGACTGGCCGTGGGTGGTCAGCACGCCCGCGTTCGCGCCGGTGCCCAAGGGCAAGGGCGCCGAGGCCGACTACGCCGAGCACCCGGTGGCGTCCGGTCCCTACCAGCTGGCCGAGTACCAGAAGGGCGTCAAGGCCAGGCTGACCCGCAACCCGAACTGGGACCAGGCCAAGGACCAGGTGCGCGCGGCGCTGCCGGACGAGATCGTGTGGCAGCTCGGCCAGGACGCCTCGGTCATCTCCCAGCGCCTGGTCGCGGACGCCGGCGACGACAAGGCCGCGTTCGGCTCGTCGTTCGTGTCGGCGGCGCAGTTGGCGCAGCTGGCCAACAACACCTCCGCGAAGGAGCGGGTCGTCACGTCGAAGTCCGGTGCCCTGGCTTACCTGGCGCTGAACACCGAGAAGGCACCGCTGAACAACCCGAAGGTGCGCGAGGCGTTCCAGTACGCGGTGGACAAGGCGGCCTTCCAGATCGCCTCGGCGGGCACGCCCGCGCTCGCCGGTGACGTCGCCACGACGCTGATCACCGAGGGCATCGCCGGTCGCGAGAAGTTCGACCTGTACCCGGCACAGCCCTCCGGCGACCCGGAGAAGGCGAAGAAGCTGTTGGCGGAAGCCGGTTTCCCGACCGGACTGTCCGGTTTGGACTTCGTGGTGTCCAAGTCCAACAACGGCCCCGACAAGGCGCAGGCCATCCAGGCGGGCCTGGCGCGAGCCGGCATCCAGACCACGATCCGCACCCTCGACGGCGACGCCTACACCGAGGAGACCAGCGGTGCGGCGGCGGCGAAGTTCGACCTGACCCTGGCGTCCTGGCAGCCCGACTTCCCCAGCGCCAACGCCAACATCCAGCCGCTGTTCCAGTCCTCGGAGATCGGCGGCGGCGGGTACAACCTGTCCCGCTACCGCAACGCCGAGGTGGACGCGCTGATCGGCGAGGCGCAGGCCACCGTCGACCCGGCCGAGGCGGGGAAGAAGTGGGCGGCGCTGGACAAGAAGATCCTCCAGGACTCGCCCGTGGTGCCGTTGATCTACACGCGCAACTCGTTCCTGCGCGGGTCCAAGGTGGCCAACCTGTTCATCGCGGACTTCCCGGCCTACCCGAACTACCTCCAGGTCGGTCTGTCGAAGTGAGCGAACCCCTGCTGGCGCTGCACGACGTGACGGTCGAGTTCGCCGGCCGCCCGGTGGTCAGGGATGTCACACTGTCCCTGGCCGCCGGGGAGGTGCTGGCGGTCGTGGGCGAGTCCGGTTCGGGCAAGACCGTGACCGCGATGTCGTTGCTGCGGCTGCTGCCGGACAACGCGGTCATCTCCGGCAGCGCCGTGCTGGACGGCCAGGACCTGTACCGGATGAGTGCCGCCGAGCTGCGTGCCGTGCGGGGTGGCCGGGTGGGCGTGGTGTTCCAGGAGCCGATGAGCGCTCTGAACCCCGTGTTCACCATCGGCGACCAGTTGGTGGAGGCCATCCGCGCCCACCGTCCGTGGAGCCGTTCCCGGGCTCGGGCGCGTGCGGTGGAGTTGTTGGGTTTGGTGGGGTTGTCCGATCCTGAGCGGCGGCTGCGCTCTTATCCGCACGAGCTGTCCGGCGGGCAGTTGCAGCGCGTGGTGATCGCTATGGCCGTGGCGTGCGAGCCGGCGCTGCTGGTCGCCGACGAGCCGACTACGGCGTTGGACGTCACCGTGCAGGCCGAAATCATCGACTTGCTGCGCGACCTGCGGGACAGGTTGGACGTCGCCATCCTGCTCATCACGCACGACATGGGCGTGGTGGCTTCCCTGGCCGATCGGGTCGCGGTGATGAAGGACGGCGAGGTCGTCGAGCAGGGTCCCGTCGAGCCGCTCTTCGCGTCGCCGCAGCACCCTTACACCCGGGAGCTGCTGTCGGCCGTCGTTTCCCTCGATCCGACCCTGACCCCTGCCGTCCCGCGCACGTCGTCGGATGCGGCCTTGGTCTTGGACAACTTGACCGTCGTGTACGGGGGCCGTTTCGGGTTGCCCGGGGTGCGGGCGGTGGACGGCGTGAGCCTGCGCGTGGATTCGGGTGAGGTGCTGGGCTTGGTCGGCGAGTCCGGTTCGGGCAAGAGCACCATCGCATCGGTTATCACCGGCTTGCGGGCTCCGACCTCCGGCACCGTAACCGTGGCAGGCCAAGACCTGACCCGCCTGTCCCGCCGCGCGAGACGGGCCGCGCAGGGACGGGTAGGCGTCGTCTTCCAGGACCCGACATCGTCCCTCAACCCCCGGTCCACTGTGGGCCGCACCATCGCCGAGCCGTTCCTCTTGCACCCCCAGCAGGTCAACGTCCCCGCACGAGTCGCGGAACTGCTGGACTTGGTCCACCTGCCTGCTGCCACTCGCGACCGCTATCCGCACGAGCTGTCCGGCGGCCAGCGGCAACGCGTGGGGATTGCACGGGCTCTGGCCCTGAACCCGGCGCTGTTGATCGCCGACGAGCCGACCAGCGCCCTGGACGTGTCCGTACAGGCCCGGATCCTCGATTTGTTGCGCGCTTTGCAGGAGGAACTGCACTTCGCATGCTTGTTCATCAGCCACGACCTGGCCGTGGTCCAGCGCTTGGCAGACCGCGTGGCGGTCCTAAAGGACGGCCAGGTAGTAGAACAAGGCAACGCCCAAACAGTCCTCTCCCACCCCCACCACCCATACACCCAACGCCTACTGGCAGCAGCCCCCGTCGCCGACCCAGCCACCCAACGAGCCCGCCACGCAGCCTGGCAAGCCCTAACCCTCCAACCATCCACACCCACCCCAACCCCGCCCGCACCCCACAGCTCACCGTGGTAAATGTGTCGTCATGAAGAAACCCGCAGGTCACCCCACCTACAGCCGCCCCCCGTGAAGATCACCCGTTCGAGTGACGTCATTCCAAGCCCCTTTTCCCCAACTCGCGCGTCCCGGTAAATGAGGAAGGTGCGGCCGGCCGGCACCCCCCGCTCCACCCCCACCACCCCGCCCCTCCCAGCCCTCCACCCACCACTCCCCAACCACCCCACTCCGCCCCGCCCAACCACCGCCCGCACAAGAGGCCCCACCACCGCCCCCGCGCACCGAGCCCGCCGCCAGCCATCGTGTCGCCGATGCCGCCGGCTTGCTGGTACCCGCGTCGCCGGTGCCGCCGCCTGGCCGGTGCCTGCGCGCCCGGTGCCGCCGCATCGCCAATGCCGGCGCCCCCGGCCCCGCCGCATCGCCAGTGCCCGCGCGGTGCGGCTCTACTACGAGTTGACCGACGACGGGGTGCGGGCGTTGAGCGCGGAGGTGGCGCGGTTGTCGGCGAACGTGCGGGCGGCTTCGGCGGTGCTCCCGGTGCCGCCGCGCCACCGGCACCCGCGCACCCGGCCCCGCCGCCAATGCCCGCTCCATCGCCAATGCCCGCGCCCCCAGCCCCACCGCGCCGCCAATGCCCTCCGCATCGCCAGTGACCGCGTCCCCGGTGCCGCCGCGCCACCCGCACCCGCGCACCCGGCCTCCAACGCCCGCGCCGCCGACCTCAGCGCATCGCCAATGCCCGCGCGCCTGGTGCCGCCGCATCGCCAGAGCCGGTGCCCTCGGTCCCACCACGCCACCGGTGCCCGCGCCGCCGATCCCGCCGCGTCGCCAAGACCCGCGCCCCCGGCCCCGCCGCGCCGCCGGTGCCCGCGCTGCCGATCCCGCCGCATCGCCAAGACCCGCGCCCCCCGGTCCCACCGCGCCGCCAGTGCCCGCGCCGCCGATCCCGCCCCGTCGACAGTGCCCCCGGTGCTGCCGTGCTGCCGCGAGCCGTTGGCCGGTGGCGCGCGTCGATGTGAGTCGTTGCGCGTCGTGTGTGGTTGAGGAGGGGCGCTGGGGGGCGTTTGCGTGTGAGGGGCGTCAGCGCGGAGGGGGCGTTGCCGGGTGGGAGGAGGGGCGGTTGCGCGGAGGGGGTGTGGGGGCGGTTTGGTGGTTGGTGTGGGTTGGGTTGGTGGTGCGGGTGGTGGGGCGGGGTGGTGCGATTATCGGCTTATGAGTGGTGGGAGTGGGAGTTATGGGCGGCGGCGGGTGGAGATGTTTGTTGGGGTGGGGGGTGATGGGCGTGGGGGTGGGCCTACTGCTGGGGATGAGCGGGCGTTGCTTGTGGCGATGCTTGCTGATCAGCGGGCCACGTTGGTGCTGAAGTGCGGTGGGCTTGGGGAGGTGGAGTTGGCGTTGCGGGCCGTCGAGCCGTCGGGGTTGTCGTTGCTTGGGTTGGTTCGGCATCTGGCTGATGTGGAGCGGCGGTGGTTTCGGCGGGTGCTTGCGGGGTACGGGGTTGCTTTGCGGTTCAGCACTGCGGAGGAGCCTGATGGGGACTTCGACGGGGCTCGGCCTGGGGTGGTCGAGGAGGCTTGGGAGGCCTGGCGGGAGGAGGTTGCGTTTGCCGAGGAGTTTGTGAAGGGGGCGGCTGGGTTGGATGTTCTTGGGCACGACGACTGGCGGGGCACGGTGTCGTTGCGGTGGGTGTTGGTGCACATGATCGAGGAGTACGCGCGGCACAACGGGCATGCCGATCTGCTGCGTGAGCGGATCGACGGTGCGGTGGGGTTGTGAGGGAGCCGGTGGGTTAGTCGCGGACCAAACGTGGGGTTGGGCCGAAGGTCAGGGCCAGGTGCAGCGGGTGGACGCCCCAGTGGTCCATCGCGTACAGCGCCAGCAGGCCGCCGGCCTCGATCGTCTCCGGGGACGCGGGCGAGGTCATCGACGGGTTGCCCTGCCACACCGGCACCTCCGACCCCGGCACCGGGGCCGTCTGCACCACCGAGATCCGCTGACCCTCGAACTCCTGCACCACCATCAACACGTAAGGCTCGCTCAGTACATCCGTGTTCACCGCGCGCTCGACGGCCACGTACTCGCCGCGCTCCGCCGCCGCCGCGTTGACCCGCCCGACCCACCGGAACGCCTCGGTCAACGTCTCCGCCGTCAACGCCTCGTGCGCCTCCTGCCCACCCACGGGCTCCAGCTGCGCGATCTCCGCCGCGTCCCCGCCGTCGTCAGCGCGGAACCGGGAGAACAGCGTGAGCGTCCCGGACTCCCGGTCCAACCCCACCACATCACGGAACCGGTTGTCCGCCAACGGGGTCCGCGCGAGGACACCGTGCGCCAGTCGACCCAGCACCTCGCCCGGGTCGGTCATCCGCCAGAACGTGCACTCCCCGTCGATCCACAGCGGCAGGTAACCGGCCATCGGGATGCCGGGCACGACCGTCGTGATCGTCGCCCCGACCGCCGGGGTCGGCTTGGAGAACACCGTCGTCACGCCCTGGTCCGCGGTCGGCACGGGTGTCGCCGGGGGCGCGTCGGGGCCGGAAGGCGCGAAACCGGCCGGAGCGTCCTTGATGTGCACGGTCGGTGACTCGGCGGGGCGGCTGCTGATCACCCTGGTGGGGCCTTCGGAGGCGCGGGTCGTGGGGGCTTCGGACGCCGACATGAGCACGGTCGGCGACCCCGACCCGGGAGGTGTCGCAGGGGGAGCGGGAGGGGCGGGGGCGGCTGAGGGAGCGGGTGGAGTTGGGGGTGGGGTGGGTTGGAAAGGCGGGAGGGCGGCGAAGCGCGGGTCCAACTGGGCCGTGCGGATGATGTGGTGTGCCCATGCCCGGACCCGGGTCAGCGGGTGGTCGGGGAACTCCGGGTCCCACCTCGGGTCGTCGCCGGCGTGGAACGGCAGTCTGCCCTGCACCTGGGGGGCGTAGGGGTGTGGCTGGACCCAGCGGTCGAACCCGAGGCGGGCCATCAGCACCGCCTCGCGCGCGCCGGTCATGCCCCGCTCGGCCGCCTGCAACTTCAGCACCGCGCTGCACGTCGCCCGCGGCACGGTCAGCGACGCGATGAACGCCTGCCCGGTCGGCTGGTTCGGCAGCGGCACCTTCACTACCTGGAACACCGCGGGCACCCCGCCCAGCGGCACGACGTGCGCCTCGATCAGGCAGCCGACCTCGCCGGTGGTCACGGCCAGGTCGTGCCGTAGCTTCGCCACGTCCTCCAGCGGCGCGGGCAGGTCGGGCACCAGGTCGAAGTACGTCAGGCTCACCTGGTCACCGGTCGCCGGGTGGAACCAGGTGCTCGGGTCGTGCTGCCGGAAGCCTGTCGTGTCGAATGCGATGGGCACGCGCAAACCCTATTGGTCCGTCCCGCTCCAGGCGTGGATTCCCGGCCACGTCGTTGCGCGGATTCCGGGCCACGTCGTTGTGAGTGAATGCACGTCGAGACCTCCCCGGCCGGCCGTTAAGATAGTTTCATTAGCTAACCATTCGGTCGCGGTCAGCGTGGACGCGGACAGCTGACAGGAGCGCATCCGCATGACGGTCACGGCCACGCCGTCCACCCCCGCCCCGCCCAAGGGCGTCACCGCCGCGATGGGCGCTCTGGCGCTCGGCGGGTTCGGCATCGGCACCACCGAGTTCGCCACGATGGGCCTGCTGCCGCAGATGGCGCAGACCTTCGACATCTCCATCCCCACCGCGGGCCACGCCATCAGCCTGTACGCGCTCGGCGTGGTCGTCGGCGCACCGCTGATCGCCGGCCTGGCCGCACGCCTGCCGCGCAAGGGCCTGCTCATCGGACTCACCATCGCGCTGGCCGTGGGCAACGGCCTGTCGGCGGTCGCACCGTCGACCACGGCGCTCATGGCGGCCCGGTTCCTGGCCGGACTGCCGCACGGCGCCTACTTCGGAATCGCCGCCGTGGTGGCCGCCGCCCTCGTGCCGCCGGAGCGACGTGGCACCGCCGTCGCCCGAGTGATGGTCGGTCTGACCGTGGCGAACCTGGTCGGCGTCCCCCTGGCCACGGCCGCCGGCCAGCAGATCGGGTGGCGTGCCGCGTACGCGGCGGTGGCGGTGATCGCCGCCATCACTGCCGTGACTCTGATCATGTGGCTTCCGCACATGCCCAAGTCACATGATGCGACCATCCGAGCGGAACTTCGGGCGTTCCGCCGTCCTCAGGTGTGGTTTGCGCTGGTCACGGGCATGGTCGGGTTCGGCGGCATGTTCGCCGTCTACTCCTACATCTCCCCCGTCACCACGGAGGTCGCAGGCCTGCCCGAGGCGGCCGTGCCGTGGATGCTCGCCGCGTTCGGCCTGGGTATGACGCTGGGCGCGACGCTCGGTGGCCGTTTTGTGGACCGGTCGGTGACCGGTTCGGTGTTCGGCTCGCTGGTGGCGGTGACGGCGGTGCTCGCCCTGTTCGGTCTGACCGCGCACTGGCCGGTGGCGGCCTTCGGGACGGTGCTGCTCCTCGGCTTCGTGTCGCAGGTGCTGGCGTCGGCGTTGCAGGTGCGGTTGATGGACGCGTCGCCCGATGCGCCCTCGCTGGCGTCGTCGTCCAACCACTCGGCGTTGAACGTCGCCAACGGCGCGGGCGCGTGGCTGGGCGGCCTGGCGATCGCGTGGGGATGGGGCTACACGTCCACCGCTTGGGTCGGCGTGGTGTTGAGCTTGGCCGGACTGGCCGTGGCGGGAGCCTCCGTCCTGGTCGAACGCGGACGCCGGTCGGGCGGTCGCGGGTCAGAGGCCCGCGGGTCGGGCGAGCGCGGGTCGGGCGAGCGCGGGTCGGGCGAGCGCGGGTCGGGCGAGCGCGGGTCGGAGGGGCGTGCGGTCAGGGGGTCGTGAAGACGACGTCCACCCAGTAGTTCACGCCGGTCGTCGAGACCTGGGTCGGCATGTCCGACCCGCCGAGCAGGCCGTTGGACGTGCCGGCGGGAGTGGTCAACGGGGTCCTGGTCAACGGGTTGCCGGTGAAGTAGGACTCCGTGATCGGCGGATGGCCGCTGGGGACGGTTCGGCCGGCGACGTAGGTCGTCCCGGCCGTCACCGGCACGGGGGTCGCCAGGGTCACGGTCTGCCAGCCCGGCCCGGCGGTCGAATCGACGGTCTCCGCGGCCACCAACTCACCACCGGCCGTCCACAAGGAGGCCGTGTGAGGACCGTCGTCGATCGAGCCCTTGTAGAAGCGGATCGCGGTGATGGTGCCGTCGGTGGTCGGGGTGAACTGCACGCCCACGTTGTGGATCTGGGTGTAGGGGTTCCACAACTGCGCCGGCGTCGCCGCTGCGCTGAACAGCGTGCACGGGCACGTCTGCGTTGTGGTTGTGGAGAAGGCCCACGCCAACTCCGGCGCGGGGCTGCCGGTCTCGTCAGTCGCCCGGACGCGGACGGTGTGCCTGGTGTTGGGCGATAGCGGAGCGGCGGGAGTCCAGGTGGCGGTGTGGCCGTCCGGAGTGCGGGTCAGGGTGCCGGTGATGGGAGCGCCGCCGGAGTCCTGGACGACAAACGTCGTGGCGGTCAGGTCGATCGGCTCGTCGTAGGTCGCGGTCAGAGGGGTGTTCAGGTCCACTTCCTGGGCGTCCGGGAGCGGGGTGTGGCCCTGACCCACCGGCGGGATCTGGTCGCCGCTGAACGTGTAGGTCACGTCGACCCAGTAGTTGTTGCCCTGGTGGACCGTGGTGGGGAAGCCGCCGCCTGCCGCATACACGCCGTTCGGGGTGTCCCAAGCGTTCCGAGGTGCGGTAAGGGGCGGTGAAGTCACGTCCAGGGACTGGAAGTAGTTGTGGTTCACCGCGTAGTGGCCGTTGGGAGCGGTGTAAGAGGCCACGTAAGTGTTGCCGGCTCGGACTGGGACCGGGGTGTCGAAGAGCAACGTCTGCCAACCCGTGGCGGTCTCGTTGGTGAAGGTGCCGGTGGCGAGCGGGGCGCCGGTAGTGGTCCACAAGGTGCCCGTGTGCGTGCCGGTGTTACCCGCGCCCTTGTAGAAGCGCACACCGGTCACATGGCCGTTGTAGGCGACCTTGAAGCGCACGCCCAGCTCATAAGAACCGCTGTCCGCAGCCGAAGTCGTCGTCGGCACGGTGGCACCACTGAACAACGAACACGGGCACGCCGGAGTCTGGTCGGTAGTGAGCGGCCAGGTCGCAGGCGAGGACGCGTTGCCATTCAGGTCGGCGGCGATGGCGGTGACGGTGTAGCGGGTACCCGGAGCCAGAGGCGCAGTGGGTTGCCAGGTAACGGTTTTCTGGTCGTCGGACAAGCGGGTCGTGCCGTGGAGGGTCGCGCCCGCGGGATCGGTGAGCCACACCCGCGGTGACGCCGGGTCCATGAGTTCGGAGTAGGTCAGGGACACCGCCCCGGAGAGGGGAACAGCCTCGGCGACGGGCGTGCGGGACTCCAGGGTCGGCGCGGTGGTGTCACCGTTGAGACCGTTGCGGTAGATCACGTCCACCCAGTAGTTCGCACGGTTGTAGGTCTCGGCCGGGAAACCGCCGCCGTAGCGGTAGACGCCGTTGGGGCCATCGGTCCCGCTCGACAAAGCACGGACCGGGCCGTAGCCCGCCTCGGCGGCGAAGAAGTCCGGGCTGACCGAGTACCGGCCGCGCGGCGCGAAGTACGACACGACGTAGGTGGTGTTCGCCTGCACGCTCACCGGGTGCAGGAAAGTCAAGGTCTGCCAACCGGTTGTCGTCTCGTCCGTGAAGGTGCCAGACGCCAGCAGCAGGCCGTCCGACGACCACAGCGAGCCGGTGTGGGTACCGGTGTTCCCCGGCCCCTTGTAGAAGCGGACGCCCAGCACCTCGCCGCGACCGGCGAACCGGACCTTGGTGCCCAACTCCACCGGGGCGGTGTCCAAGGCCGCAGCTTCGGCGGGCCGGGCGAAGTCGTCCCAGACCGAGCAGGGGCAGGCACTCGCACGCGGCGAACCTGTCGTGAACACCCAGTTGTGCGGAGAGGACTGGTTGCCGGACGCGTCACGGGCACGCGCGGTGGCCGTGTAGGTGGTCGCAGGGCTCAAAGCGCTTGTCGGGGTGAAGCGCACGATCGTGCCGGTGACGGACGTGGTGCCGGGGACGTCGCCGTTCGGGCCGGTCACCGCCAGGGTCGCCGACGCCGGGTCGACCACCTCGTCGTAGGTCGCGGTGATCGCGCCGGTGAGCGGGACGCTGCCGGTGCCGGCGGACGGGTCGGTCGCCGCCGGCTCGGGCGCGCGGGTGTCGGCGCCGGGTTCGGGCGCCCACAGGACGTCCACCCAGTAGTTGGCGTTCTGCGAGCCCTGGCTGGGGAAACCCTTCCCGGACCGGAACACGCCGTTCACGCCCTCCACGCCGCTGCGCAGGCCGGTCAGCGGCTCCAGGTGGCGCGCGGAGTCGGTGAAGTAGCCGGTGTCGGCGGAGAAGTGGCCGGTGGGCGACAGGTAGGACACGACGTGGGTGGTGTTGCCCGCGACCGCGACCGGCTGCGCGAACAGCAGGGTCTGCCAGCCCGCCGCGGTCTCGTCGCGGAATGTGCCGGTCGCCAGCAGCTCACCGGACGCCGTCCACAAGCTGCCGGTGTGGGTGCCGGTGTTGCCCGGTCCCTTGTAGAAGCGCACGCCGCGCACGTAGCCATCGGACGCCGCGCGCCACCGCACCCCGAGCTCCAGGGCCGCGCCGTCGGACAGGTCCTCGACGCGGGGCCGGTCCTCGTCCGTCCACAGGCCGCACGGGCAGACCCGGGGTGCCACGTCGACGGTCGCCGAGGCCGTGGCGACGGCTCCGCCCTGGTCGTAGGCGCGGACGCGCAGCTCGGCCGGGCCGGACGCGGTCGGGGTGAACGCGTGCCGCCACGCGCCCGCCTCCAACGCCGCCGACAGCCAGCGCGCACCGCCGTCCGTGGAGACCTCGACGCTGACGGCGTCGGCGGCGGTCCCGCCGAAGGAGTACCGCGTCCCGACCACCGCGCCCGGGACATCGGTGAACTCGACCGAGAACGCGCCCGGCTGGGCGACAGCCGGCGGGCTCCACGGCGTGAGCAGGGCGGCGAGCACGAGCAGCACCGGCAGCCACGCGGTCCCGCGTCTGGCCGCACCGGACAACGCCATGATTCCCGCCTTCCACCGGGCCGGAGACTCCCCGGCACTCCACGCCGCCCATCGGCCCCCACCAAGGCACCGTTACCGGCCTACAACGCGAAACCCATTGCCGGACAAGGGGTTGCGCCATCCGCCCGCACCCACACGCCCCAACGCACCCTCACCCGTCCGGCCCCTCGCGACGCCGTGCGGGTGAGGTGCGGCCGGGATCCGCGCTGGTCGCCGCGGAACGCCGCAGAACGCGGAAAACTCCGAAATTGCGGTATCCGGGCACCTGGTCCGGAACAGTGCGACGGACGCTCGGAAACCGGTTCCCCACGACCTTGACGGTGGCCGGCGGGCGGCGGTTCGCTGGGTGAGAGAGCGCTCTCCCACCCTGCCACCCTGGAGTCGCCATGCCGGCCGCGCGCCCGAGAACACTCCTGACCGCCCTCCTCGCCGCCCTGCTGCTCTCCACCCTGCTCACCGCCACGGGCGCGCAAGGTCAGGCGGAAGCACTGCTGTCCCAAGGAAAACCCACCTCCGCGTCCTCCGTGGAGAACGCCGGCACCCCCGCCTCGGCCGCCACGGACGGCGACCCGGGCACGCGGTGGTCCAGCGCGTTCAGCGACCCGCAGTGGCTCCAGGTCGACCTCGGCACGCCCGCCGTGCTCAGCCGCGTCACCCTCCAGTGGGAGAACGCCTACGCCAGTGCGTTCCGTATCGAGACCTCGCCCGACGCCACCACGTGGACGACCGTGCACACCACCACCAACGGCACAGGCGGCACACAAGACCTGGCCGTCTCAGGCACCGGCCGGTACGTGCGCCTGGTAGGCACCACCCGCGCCACCGGCTGGGGCTACTCGCTGTGGGAGTTCCGCGTCTACGGCACCTCCGCCCCGGCCACCGGCACCCCGATCTCGCAGTACCAGCAGGTCACGGCCTCGTCGTGGGAGGGCGGCAACGCCCCCGCCGCCGCGCTGGACGGCCGCACCACCACCCGCTGGTCCAGCCAGTTCGCCGACAACCAGTGGCTGCGCGTCGACTTCGGCGGTGTGGCGACGGTCCGCGAGGTGCTGCTGGTCTGGGAAGGCGCCTACGCGTCGGCGTACCGGATCGAGCTGTCCACCGACGGCACCACCTGGTCCACCGCCTACAGCACCACCACGGCCAAGGGCGGCACCGAACGCCTGACCGTCCAGGGCACCGGCCGCTACCTGCGCCTGTTCGCCGTCACGCGGGCCACCGGTTACGGGGTCTCGTTGTGGGAACTGCAAGTCTTCGGCACGGTCGACACGTCGGCCACCACTCCCCCGCTGCTGTCCCCGCCGACGAAGGCCCCGGCGAACACCGGCCGGTTCGCGCTCAACGCCCCCGCCGACAACGCGATGGTCACCTCCAGCCGACGCCCGGCGTTCTCGTGGGCGGCGGTGCCCGGCGCGACCAGGTACCAGCTGTGGCTCAACCTCAGCCGCACCGACTACGACTTCACGGCGTCCGGCAACCTGCTCGACCTCTACACCAAGGTCGCCGAACCCACGGGCACCACTTACACACCCACATGGGACATAGCCGACCGGTGGACCTACAAGTGGTTCGTGGTCGCCGTGGACGCATCAGGCGCCACGCAAGCCTCCACGATCCGCACGTTCAGCCTCTACCTGCCGACCCTGTCGACGGTCAACGACGGCACCAGGATCGTCAACGGCAGCCGTGACCTGAACAAGAACGGCACCATCGAGCCGTACGAGGACTGGCGACGGCCGGTCGAGGCACGGGTGGAAGACCTCCTCGGGCGCATGACGGCCGAAGAGAAGGCCTTCCAGATGTTCTACAACGCGCAGGCGTTCGCCAGGGCGGGCTGGCACTTCGGCCCCGCCGAGGCGCAGGACCTGCACGCCGCGCTGCTGGCGTCGTCCGGGACCCGGCTGGGCATCCCGTTCGTGTCCGCCGGCGACACGATCGCGGGCTACAAGACCACCTACCCGTTGCAGAGCGCGTTGGCGGCGGCCAAGAACTACCCGCTGGACTACCGGCTGGGCGACATGCAGCGCCGCGAACAGCTGGAGGTCGGGACGCGCGGGGTGCTCGGGCCGTTGGCCGAGGTCGGCACGAAGGTGATCTACCCGCGCATCCAGGAGGGCAACGGCGAGAACGCCGACGTGGCCGCCGCCCAGGTGCGGGCGCTGGTGGCCGGGTTGCAGGGCGGGCCGGAGCTGAACCCGGCGTCCGTGCTGGCCACGGTGAAGCACTGGCCGGGCGAGGGCGCGGGCGGTGAGGCGCTGATCGTGTTCGACGAGGTGACGATCAAGTACCACCTGCTGCCGTTCCGGGCGGCGATGGAGGCCGGCGCGGTCAACATCATGCCGGGCTACGCGGGCAGTTCGCTGCTGGACCCGGGCGGTCCGGGCGCCGGCGACAGCGCGAAGATCCTGGCCTACCTGCGGCAGAACCTCGGCTACACCGGGCTGATCACCACCGACTGGCTGCCGTCGGGGTCGTGGATCGGAGCGGCCAACGCCGGGTCGGACGTGATGGGCGGCGCGGACCCGGGCGCGACCGGGTTCTCGTTGGCGCAGTTCACCGCCGCCGTGCCGGCCGCGCGGATCGACGACGCGGTGCGGCGGGTGCTGCGGCTGAAGTTCAAGCTCGGGATCTTCGAGAACCCCTACGGGGACCCGGTGAACGGGCCGTACCGGTTCCACAAGCCGGAGTACGCGGCGTTGGCGAACCAGGCGTCACGCGAGTCGTTGACGGTGCTGAAGAACAACGGCGTGCTGCCGGTGCGGCTCAACGCCGGGGACAACATCGTGGTCGCCGGGCCGCGCGCCGCCGACACGGCCGCTTGCTGCATCTGGACCAGCTACTTCCACCAGGAGTACGGGTCGCTGACCGTGTTGGACGCGATCCGGGCGCGGGCGGCGCGGGCCGGGGTGAACGTGTACCAGGACTCCGGGCCGTCGCCGAAGCTCGCGGTGGTGGCGGTCGGCGAGGCGTCCTACACGCACGCGACGAACTGGCCGAAGGAACAGCCCTACCTGCCGGCCGACCAGGTGGCGTTGATCCGGGGGTTCCAGCAGCAGGGGATCCCGGTGGTCGTCGTGCTCGTGATGCCACGGCCGTACGTGATCACGGAGTGGCAGGACCTGGCCAGTGCCGTGGTCGTGACCTACCGGGGTGGCGAGGAGATGGGGCCGGCGACCGCCGGGTTGCTGTTCGGTGACTATGCACCGCGCGGGAAGCTGCCGTGGCAGTTGCCGCGGGCGGTGTCCGACGTGCTGCGGCCCGGTGGGACGGACGTGCCGGCGGACACGGTCGAGCACTGGGACCTGCCGTACGACCTGGGCGCCACGGCGGCGCAGCGGGCGGAGATCCGCGCCCACATCGACGCGGGGCGGCCGGTCCCGACCACGTACGGCAACCCCCTCTACCCGTATGGGGCCGGGCTGACCGGCTGGTGACAAGGGCGTGTCAAGCTGGGTCCTGTGACGATCATCGATGCGTTGCGGGCGTTGACCGAAGGTGAGCGTGAGCGGGCGGCCGAGGCCGCTGCCGCGAGTGACGGGGAAGTGGGCCGCGCGTTGGCGGCCTACCTCGCCAGTGACGCCGACGGCAGCGTCTACGACCAGCCCGCCGCGTTCACCGCCTTCATCGACGGCGGCGGGAACGTGGGGCTCTACCGAGCGGTCGCACGAGCGTTGGCGGGCCTGTACGACGCCGACAAGCCCCGCTGGGTGGTGGACATCGGGTGCGGGGACGGGCGGGCCTTGGTGCCGTCGCTGGAGAAGGCTCGGCACCGGCCCCGGAAGGTGACGTTGGTGGAGCCCTCGGCCGCGTTGTTGGCGGGGGCGGTGGAGCGGCTTCGGGGCGTCGAAGAGCTGGTGGTGGACGCCCGGAACGTCCGGGTGGAGGAGTTCCTCGCCGACACCGGGGAGGTGGACCTGGTCCAGTCGACCTTCGCGCTGCACGCGCTGCCGCACGAGGAGCGGGACGTGGTGCTGGCCGCGTTGGCGTCCCGGGTCGGGAAGCTGGCGCTGGTGGAGTTCGACGTGCCCGACCTGGACGGCGAAGAGCGGCTGAAGTTCCTGGCGGAGACGTACGAGCGCGGGTTGGCCGAGTACGGCGAGGACCGGGACCTGGTGGCGCAGGGGTTCCTGATGCCGGTGTTGACCGGGCAGTTGCTGCCGGGCGCGAAGCGGTCGACCTGGGAGCAACCGGCCACGTCGTGGGCGGCGCAGCTGGGACGGGCCGGGTTCACCGACGTCCGGCTGGAGCCGCTGTTCGACTACTGGTCGTCGCCTGCGTTCCTGCTGACCGCCTCGGGCAGCCGCTTGACGTAGCGGTGGGCGGGCACGGGGATGCCGCCCGGTGCCTGGTGGACGAACGGACCCCCGTCGGTCCAGCCGTGCCGCTCGTAGAACCGGCGGGCGCGGGTGTTGCCGGCGACCACGGCCAGCCACGCGGTGTCGTGGTCGGCGGCGACCCTGCGCTCCGCCTCGGCCAGCAGCACGCCGGCCACGCCGCCGCCCCGGTGGTCGGCGGACACGTAGACCTGCTCGACCTCGTCCCCCTCGACCATCACGAACCCGGCCACCCGCCCGCCCACGACCGCCACGGCGGTGCGGTCGACCAGGTCCGCGGCGCGCTCGGCGAACGACTCCGGCGTGCGCGCGCGGACCAGCTCCTCCGGCACGTGACCGAGGTGCCCGTCCGCCCACCCGGAGTGCCAGATGCGGGCCACCTCGGGCACGTCGGCGGCCGTCGCGGGCCTGATCTCCACCACGGGCCGACCTTAACCGCACGAGCCCAAGACGCACCTCGGTCCCGACCAGACGAAGCTGCCCAGACGAAGCAGGCCCTTGACCTGCCGTGCCGAGTGGGCAGTCCGCCGGGGGGCTCTTTTCAAGCTCTTCTAGATCTTTAAACGCGACGCTTCGCTCTCAAGCCGAACGCGCTGGCGCGCTCTCAAGATCAAAAGCTAGCAGGGAGACCACCGATGGGGGGTGAAGGGCGTCGGTTCCCCCACCGTATGGCCCTCCACTTGTAGGTGACACCTACCGCGCGCTCCGCGCGCGAAGGACGCGCTGCGCATTCGCTATGAGTGCGAAGATTCCCTAACCGCCGAACGCGACCAGCGCGGTGGCCGCGGCCAAGGCCAGGCACAGCGGCGAGTACACCCGAACGTCGAGCCGGGCGAACTCGGTGTCCTTGCGCGTCGACACGGCCAGCCCGCCCGCGCCGCGCAGCAGCATCACCGCCGCGACACCGGCCGACCCGACGACCGGCACCCACTCCGGACCCGGCACCCCCACCACCCCGGCCCGACCCACCACGAGGTACGCGGCCAGGCCGAGCGCGACCGCCACGGCGGCGGTCAGCGGCGGGGACGGCAGCCGCTCCACCGGCACGTCCACCACCCGCCGGGCGAACTCCTCGCGGGTCCGCAGCGGCCACGGCGAGAACATCCACACCACGTGCAGCACCCCGACCGCACCCAGCACCACCGCTGTGACCAGCGCCAATACCGTCATCAGACACCTCCATACGCCACCGTACGGCGGCCGGTCCATACGCTAGCGTACGGTTTCTGAGAACCGTCTTAGCTGAACTCTCAACTATCCGGTGATAGAGTGATCCCGTGTCAAACAGCATGCAGCTCGGGGTCTACAGCTTCGCCGACCGCCACCCGGACCCGACCACCGGCGAGCAGGTGTCCGTCGCCGACGCCCTGGCTCAGCAGCTGGAGCGGATCAAGCTCGCCGACGAGCTGGGACTGGGCTTCTACGGCCTGGGCGAGCACCACCTGGAGCAGTACGCGATCTCCAACCCCGGCACGGTCCTCGCCGCCGCCGCGAGCGTGACCACGAACATCACGCTCAGCAGCGCCGTCACCGTGCTGAGCACCGAGGACCCGGTGCGGGTCTACCAGCAGTTCACCACCCTGGACCAGCTCAGCCGGGGCCGCGCCGAGCTGCTCGCCGGGCGCGGGTCGTTCACCGAGTCCTTCCCGCTGTTCGGCGCCAGCCTGGAGGACTACGACGAGCTGTACGAGGAGAAGCTGGCCCTGCTGCTGCACCTGGACCGGGAGAACCCGATCACCTGGTCCGGCCGCTTCCGCGCGCCGCTGAACAACGCCCACGTCTTCCCCCGCCCCTACGGCGACAAGCTCCGCATCTCGGTCGGCACCGGCGGCAACCCCGAGTCGTCGATCCGCGCGGGCCTGCTCGGTCTGCCCGTGGTCTACGCGATCATCGGCGGCGAGCCGGAGCGGTTCGCGCCGCTGGTGGACCTGTACCGGCGCGCGGGCGACGCCGGCGGGCACACCGAGCTGGAAGTGACCATGAGCGCGATCGGGTTGATCTCGCGCCGCTCCCAGGACGCCAAGGACTCCTTCTACCCGTACTGGCTGGAGACCATGAAGTACGGCGCCCGCGCCCGCGGCTGGACCATCCCGTCCCGCGCCGAGTACGACGCCTGGACCGCCGGCGCCCAGTCCATCTTCGCGGGCAGCCCGCAGGAGATCGCCGAGCGGATGATCTCCGTCGGCCGGCTGGTCGGCGCGGACCGGTACGCGATGCAGATGGACTGGTCGGGCGTGCCGCACAAGCTGGTCATGGAGTCCATCGAGCTGCTGGGCACCGAGGTGCTGCCGCTGGTGCGGGCGGAGCTGGGCTGACCGGTCAGGATTCGAGAAGCGTCGCCATCTGCGCATATATAGCCTTGCGTCCGCGAGCTCGACGCGCGCACGAGCAGATGGGGAGACCATGAGCAAGTCCAAGACGCCGGTGACACCGCACCCGGCCGACACCCACGAGATGATCCGCGTGCACGGAGCACGCGTGAACAACCTCAAGGACGTCAGCCTGGAGATCCCCAAACGGCGGCTGACCGTGTTCACCGGCGTGTCCGGCTCGGGCAAGTCCTCCCTGGTGTTCGACACGATCGCGGCCGAGTCGCAGCGGCTGATCAACGAGACCTACAGCACGTTCGTGCAGGGCTTCATGCCGACGCTGGCTCGGCCCGACGTGGACGTGCTCGACGGCCTGACCACCGCGATCATCGTCGACCAGCAGCGGCTCGGCGCGGACCCGCGGTCCACCGTGGGCACCGCCACCGACGCCAACGCGATGCTGCGCATCCTGTTCAGCCGCCTGGGCAAGCCGCACATCGGTGGGCCGGGCGCGTTCTCGTTCAACGTCCCCTCGGTGAGGGCCAGCGGCGCCATCACCGTCGAGCGCGGCGGCAAGACCAAGGCGGAGAAGGCGACGTTCGAGCGGCTGGGCGGCATGTGCCCGCGCTGCGAAGGCGTCGGCTCGGTCACCGACTTCGACCTCACCGCCCTCTACGACGACGCCAAGTCGCTCAACGACGGCGCGCTGACCATCCCCGGCTACAGCATGGACGGCTGGTTCGGCCGGATCTTCCGCGGGTGCGGCTTCTTCGACCCGGACAAGCCGATCCGCAAGTACAACAAGCGCGAACTGCACGACCTGCTGTACAAGGAGCCCACGAAGATCAAGGTCGACGGGATCAACCTGACCTACGAGGGCCTGATCCCCAAGATCCAGAAGTCCATGCTGTCCAAGGACAAGGAGGCGATGCAGCCGCACATCCGCGCGTTCGTGGACCGGGCGATCACCTTCGCCACCTGTCCCGACTGCGAGGGCACGCGGCTGAGCGCCGAGGCGCGCAAGTCCAAGGTCAAGGGCATCAACATCGCGCAGGCGTGCGCCATGCAGATCACCGACCTCGCCGAGTGGGTCAGCGGGCTGAAGGAGCCTTCGGTCGCGCCGCTGCTGACCGCGTTGCGGCACACGCTGGACTCGTTCGTCGAGATCGGACTGGGGTACCTGTCGCTGGACCGTCCGTCCGGCACGCTGTCGGGCGGCGAGGCGCAGCGCGTGAAGATGATCCGGCACCTCGGGTCGTCGCTGACCGACGTCACCTACGTGTTCGACGAGCCCACCATCGGCCTGCACCCGCACGACATCAAGCGCATGAACGACCTGCTGCTGCGGTTGCGGGACAAGGGCAACACCGTGCTGGTCGTGGAGCACAAGCCGGACGCCATCGCGATCGCCGACCACGTCGTCGACCTCGGGCCGGGCGCGGGCACGGGCGGCGGCACGGTGTGCTTCGAGGGCACGGTTCAGGGCCTGCGGTCCAGCGGCACCGTCACCGGCCGCCACCTGGACGACCGGGCGAAGCTCAAGGCGGAGGTGCGCGAGCCCAGCGGCGTGCTGGAGATCCGCGGCGCCACGCGGCACAACCTCCAGGACGTCGACGTGGACATCCCGCTCGGCGTGCTGGTCGTGGTGACCGGCGTGGCGGGGTCGGGCAAGAGCTCGCTGGTGCACGGGTCCATGCCGGCCGAGGGTGTGGTGTCGGTGGACCAGACCGCGATCCGCGGCTCACGGCGCAGCAACCCCGCCACCTACACCGGTCTGCTGGAGCCGATCCGCAAGGCCTTCGCCAAGGCCAACGGCGTGAAGCCGGCCCTGTTCAGCGCCAACTCCGAGGGCGCGTGCCCGACCTGCAACGGCGCGGGCGTGACCTACACCGACCTGGGGATCATGGCCGGGGTGGCGGTGACGTGCGAGGAGTGCGAGGGCAAGCGGTTCCAGGCGTCGGTGCTGAAGTACCACCTCGGCGGGCGCGACATCAGCGAGGTGCTGGCGATGTCGGTGACCGAGGCGGACGAGTTCTTCGGTCCCGGTTCCGACGCGCACACCCCCGCCGCGCACGCGGTCCTGCGGCGGCTGGCGGACGTCGGCCTCGGGTACCTGTCCCTGGGCCAGCCGCTGACCACGCTGTCCGGCGGTGAGCGGCAACGGCTCAAGCTGGCCACGCACATGGCCGACAAGGGCGGGGTCTACGTGCTGGACGAGCCGACCACCGGCTTGCACCTGGCGGACGTCGAGCAGTTGCTGGCGCTGGTGGACCGGCTGGTGGACGCGGGCAAGTCGGTCATCGTCATCGAGCACCACCAGGCGGTCATGGCGCACGCGGACTGGATCATCGACCTCGGGCCGGGCGCGGGCCACGACGGCGGCAAGGTCGTCTTCGAGGGCACTCCCGCCGACCTGGTCGCCGCCCGTTCGACGCTGACCGGTCGGCACCTGGCGGATTACGTGGGGGCCTGACCGTCCGGCCTTCGCCGGCTAGGCGGGGGTCTGACCCGTCCCCTGGTCCCTGAACAGGAACCCGGCCACGGCCCGAGCCAGCTCGATCGGGTCGTGGCCGGGGCGTTCCAGCACCCCGGTGTTCCACAGGGTCGCGAAGCCGTGCGTGATCGACCAGGCCGCAGCCGAGGCCAACTCCGGGTCCGGCTGGTCAGCGACCCCGTCGGCCAGCACGGCCCCCGCCCGCGTACGCGCAGCCTCCACCGCTGGGTCGTGGGCGTGGTAGAGGTCGGGCCGGAACATCACCTCGAAGTGCGCCCGGTGCTCGACCGCGAACCGCACGTAGGCCGTGCCGACCTCGACGAAGTCCCCGCCGGCGGCCTTGGTCTCCTCCAGCCGGTCGGCCAGCATCTCGAAGCCCTCGGCCGCCAGCGCCGTCAACAGGCCCGCTTTGTCCTTGAAGTGGTGCACCGGGCCTGCGTGCGACACCCCCACCCGCCGCGCGAGGTCGCGCAGACCGACGCCGCCGGGTCCGTGCTCGGTGATCACGTCGACGGCGGCGTCGAGGACGGCTCGGCGCAGGTCGCCGTGGTGGTACGGGCGGGCGCTGGTCACGTCGGGCAGCCTAGCGGATCTAGACATTGACAAGATTGCGTAACCTCAGGCATCTTGTCAGTGTCAAGTTCGTGATGCCGAAGTGCTGCCCGAAGGAGTTCCGTCATGGCCCCGCTCGTGATCCTCGTCCTCGTCACCCTCGTCCTGGCCGGTCTGCGGGCGATGGGAGTCGGCCGCGTGCCCGCCTGGCCGTTCGCCGTGCAGGGCGGTGTCGCGGCGATGTTCACCGCGACCGGGATGGCGCACTTCATCGGGATGAGGGAGGAGTTGATCGCGATGGTGCCGCCGGTCGTTCCCGCTCCCGAGTTGGTGATCACCGTGACGGGGTTGCTGGAGCTCGCGGGGGCGGCGGGGGTGCTGTGGCACCGGACCGCGCCGTGGGCGGCGGCGGGGTTGACGGCGATGCTGGTCGGGATGTTCCCGGCGAATGTCTATGCCGCCATCAAGGGCATCTCCCCCGCTTTCGGTGACGCACTGGTGCCGCGAACCCTCATGCAGCTGGTCTTCCTCGCGGCCACGGTGACCGTGCTGGTGCACCACCTCCGCACCCGGCGTGCCCCGGCAAACCAGCAGGTGGCGGCCGGCTCCCTTGACCCGGCGCAAAGTATGAGTGTTTAATCAGTCATAGATCCCGGCGCTGCTTGGTTTCCCTGGAGCCACAGCGCCAAGGAGAGTGACTGACCGACCACACACTAGGAGACCCGATGCGTGCATTCGAAGTCGTCCTGCCCGGCACCGTCGACCCGGACGGACTCGAACTGCGCCACCGCGACCTGCCCTCCCCCGCCGCCGGGCAGGTCGTGGTCCGGGTCGAGGCGAGCGGTGTGTCGTTCGCCGAACAGCAGATGCGCCGGGGGAAGTACTACGACCAGCCCCCGTTCCCCTTCGTGCCCGGCTACGACCTGGTCGGCACCGTCGTCGCGACCGGCCCGGGTGCGGAGGCCCTGGCCGGAGGACGGTTCGCCGCACTGACCAAGACCGGCGGCTGGGCGGACCACGTGCTGCTCGACGCGGCCGACCTGGTTCCTGTTCCTGATGGGGTCGATCCGGCGGAGGCTGAGGCGTTCGTGGTCAACGGGATCACGGCTTGGCGGATGCTGCACACCATCGCCCGAGTCCGAAAGGGACAGACGGTCCTGGTGCACGGAGCCAACGGCGGCGTCGGCTCGACCCTCGTCCAGCTCGCACGTTTGGCCGGGGCGGAGGTGATCGGCACCGCTTCACCCCGCCACCACGACACCGTTCGAGCCTTGGGGGCGATTCCGATCGACTACCGGGACACCGACCTTGCCGGCCGCGTCCGGGAGCTGGCACCGGGCGGTGTGGACGCTGTGTTCGACCATGTCGGTGGTCCGGGCATCGTCGACTCTTACCGGCTGCTGGCCCCGCGCGGCACGCTCGTGGCTTATGGCACGGCGTCGACGCGGGACGAACCCGGCTCGTCGCGGCTGCCGGTGCTCAAGCTGTTCGCTCGTTTGATGCTGTGGAACGCCCTACCCAACGGCCACCGGGCCACGTTCTTCAACATCTGGGCGGGTAAGCGCCGGCCGGCGGCATTCCGCGCTGCCCTGCGCCGCGACCTTGGCCAGGTGTTCGACCTGCTGGCGAAGGGGAAGCTCAGGGCACAGGTCGCAGCACGTGTCCCGCTGGTGGAGGTCGCCCGTGCGGTCACACTCGCCGAGTCGGGCACGGTCACCGGCAAGGTTGTGCTGGTCCCTTAACGGCGCGCGAAGCGCGCCCTTCGCGCGCGCAGCGCGATTCTTTGCGCGCGGAGCGCGCGGTAGGTGTCACCTACAAGTGGAGGGCCTCGGTTCCCCCACCGTATGGCCTGCCCGAAGGGC